>NZ_DDLD01000008.1:0-32878 GCF_002339435.1 Acinetobacter sp. UBA2581
AATAGTGCGTAAGTCCTATTAGTTTTCAAGTGCTGGCATAGCAGCAGCAATCGCATCTGCAACTGCATCATCTTCAGACTTGTTTGCAGAAGATGAATTGTTTTTAGGAGCGGCTGGTGTTGCTGCAGGTTTTGCAGGCTGCTCAGTACTTGAATTTGTTTCAGCTGCAGGCGCAGGCTCTGATTGAGCAGGTTCTGGTTTTTTAACTTCACGGCGAATTTCAGTTGTAGTATTCGCAGTTTGTTCGCGCTGGATTTCAACAGTCGGTGTTGCTGGTGCTTCTTCAACCGGTTCAACTGGTGTTGATTCTAATGGTTCAACAGGCTCAAGTTGTACAGGTTCCGGAGCAACCAATTCAGATGCTGGAGTAACTTCGGTTTGTTCTTCTTCTTTTGGAGCTTCTTTTTTTACACAACCAGTCAGTGTAAGGCCAGTCAGGATCAGGGTACAGATTAAAAGTTTCTTCATCATCATTGCATCAAACAGAATAGTGTAGGGTGTGAATGTTCCTATTATAGCAGCAAAATGCAATATATAAATCATATGAACTTACTGTAATTTTTTTAAGGAATTGCTGTTAGAATAGTCAATTGTTTATTGTTCTTTGATTTGATGCGGATTGACTTTGCTTTATTGGTGCAAGGTAAAGTAAAATTGCGCAACATTGCAGGCCGATTTAGGCTCGATTGTACGAGAAACCCAATGACCCATTTTATTTTCGTGACTGGTGGTGTTGTTTCATCACTAGGTAAAGGTATTTCAGCTGCTTCTGTTGCTGCACTTTTAGAAGCCCGTGGTTTAAAAGTGACCATGGTAAAAATGGATCCATACATTAATGTCGATCCAGGGACTATGAGCCCATTCCAGCACGGTGAAGTTTTTGTTACAGAAGACGGTGCTGAAACAGACTTAGACTTGGGTTACTACGAACGTTTCTTGCGTCGTGCGAAAATGACCAAATTGAATAACTTTACATCAGGCCGTGTTTACCAGGATGTTCTGAATAAAGAACGCCGTGGTGATTACCTAGGTGGTACTGTACAAGTTATTCCACACATTACTGACAACATCAAAGAACGTGTACTTCGCGCTGGCGAAGGTTATGACGTTGCGATCGTTGAGATCGGCGGTACTGTAGGTGATATTGAATCTCTCCCATTCATGGAATCTGTACGTCAGTTAATGGTTGAACTTGGTCATAAACGTACGATGCTGATGCACTTAACGTTACTCCCATACATTAAGTCTGCAGCAGAATTAAAAACTAAACCAACTCAACACTCAGTAAAAGAACTTCTGTCTATTGGTATTCAACCAGACATTTTGATCTGCCGTACTGAACATGATGTTGATGCAGATACGACGCGTAAAATTGCCTTGTTCACTAACGTAGAAGCGCGTGCAGTAGTCGTGTGTAAAGATGCACGTACGATCTACCAGATTCCACGTACTTTCTATGAACAGAACGTTGATGATCTCATCTGTGAATGTTTTGGCTATGACAATCTTCCAGAAGCAGACCTGTCTGACTGGGATAATGTGGTAGAAGCTTTACTGAACCCTGAATACACTGTACGTGTTGCAATGGTGGGTAAATATGTTGAACTTCCAGATGCCTACAAGTCTGTGAACGAAGCACTTTTACATGCGGGCATTCAAAACCGAGTGAAAGTTCAGATCGACTATGTCAATGCTGAAGAACTTGAAAGCCAAGATGTCAATGAAGTATTGAAAGATGCGGATGCGATTCTGGTTCCGGGTGGTTTCGGTGAGCGCGGTACTGAAGGCAAAATGAAAGCGATTCGTTTTGCACGTGAAAACGGTGTGCCATTCCTGGGCATCTGCTTGGGTATGCAGCTTGCAGTGATCGAATATGCACGTAACGTGGTGGGTATCACTGATGCGACTTCAACAGAATTCAACCGCTCAACCAAATCTCCATTGATTGGGCTGATCACTGAATGGTTAGATGAGCGCGGTGAAGTTCAACAGCGTTCAGTAGATTCAGACCTTGGCGGTACCATGCGTCTAGGTGCACAGAAGTCTGAACTGGTACCGGGTACCAAGACTGCTGAAGTGTATGGTTCGGATGAAATTATCGAACGTCACCGTCACCGTTACGAGATGAACAATCGTTATATCCCAGTGCTGGAAGAAAAAGGCATGAAGATTTCTGGTTATTCTCCGGTACAACATCTGGTAGAAACTGTTGAAATTCCTGCACATCCTTGGTTTATTGCAGTACAATTCCACCCGGAATTTACCAGCTCGCCACGTGATGGACATCCATTATTTGCCGGTTTCATTGATGCTGCAAAAAAACAGTACCAAAAAACCAAATAATGCGAGTTTAAGACACAACTAGGAAGTTTAAATGTCACAATTAAAACCACAAGAAATTGTACGTTTAGGCGATATACAAATGGCAAACCACTTGCCATTTGTACTATTCGGCGGCATGAACGTACTTGAGTCGAAAGACTTAGCTTTTGAAATTGCAGAGACTTATGTTGATATCTGCAAGCGTTTAGATATTCCATATGTCTTTAAAGCAAGTTTTGACAAAGCCAACCGTTCAAGCCTGAACTCATTCCGTGGGCCTGGCCTCGAAAAAGGAATCGAGTGGTTAGCCGACATTAAAAAACATTTTAATGTACCAATTATCACTGATGTACATGAGCCGTATCAGGCTGCTCCTGTGGCAGAAGTTGCTGACATTATTCAGCTACCTGCATTCTTAAGTCGTCAGACTGACCTGGTTGAAGCGATGGCAAAAACTGATGCCATCATCAACATCAAAAAAGCCCAGTTCCTTGCTCCGCATGAAATGCGCCACATTTTGCATAAATGTCTGGAAGCAGGGAATGACAAGCTGATTCTTTGTGAGCGTGGTTCAGCCTTTGGTTACAACAATCTGGTTGTAGACATGCTGGGCTTCGACATCATGAAAGAAATGAACGTGCCAGTATTCTTTGATGTAACGCATGCATTACAAACTCCGGGCGGTCGTGCTGACTCTGCCGGTGGTCGTCGTGCGCAGATTACTACACTGGCGCGTGCCGGTATGGCAACAGGTCTTGCAGGTTTATTCCTGGAAGCTCATCCAAATCCAGATGTGGCAAAATGTGATGGTCCTTGTGCCTTGCGTTTATCTCAACTAGAACCATTCCTGGCTCAATTAAAAGAGCTGGATACTCTAGTGAAAGGATTTGAAAAATTAGATACACATTAATTCAATATACATTGATGCGTCTTTTTTGACGCATCATTTTTATTAATCAACTGAGGAATAGTTCATGAGTCAAATCGTTGACATTCGTGCACGTGAAATTTTGGACTCTCGTGGTAATCCAACCATCGAAGCAGACGTTATCTTAGCATCTGGCGTAGTTGGCCGTGCATGTGCACCATCTGGTGCTTCAACTGGTTCTCGTGAAGCTCTAGAACTTCGTGATGGCGATAAAGCACGTTACCTAGGTAAAGGTGTTAAAACTGCGGTTAACAACGTAAACACTCTGATTCGTGATGCGTTAGTGGGTAAATCAGTATTCGAACAAAAAGACATCGATAATACGATGATCGCTTTAGATGGTACTGAAAACAAAGAAAAATTAGGTGCAAACGCAACTTTGGCAGTATCTCTTGCTGCTGCGCGTGCTGCTGCTGAAGAAAAGAAAACTCCGCTTTACCAATATATCGCAGATCTTCGTGATCAAAAGATTTTGACCATGCCTGTTCCAATGATGAACATCCTGAACGGTGGTGCTCACGCAGACAACACTGTTGATATTCAGGAATTCATGATTGAGCCTGTAGGTTTCACTTCATTTTCTGAAGCGTTACGTGCGGGTGCTGAAATCTTCCATTCTTTAAAATCAGTTTTGAAGAAACAAGGTTTGAACACTGCAGTTGGTGATGAAGGTGGTTTTGCGCCAAACCTTCGTTCTAACGAAGAAGCTATTACTGTGATCCTGTCTGCAATCGAGCAAACTGGTTACAAGGCTGGTTCTGACATTATGCTTGCGCTTGACTGTGCATCTTCAGAATTCTACAAAGATGGTCAATATATCCTGGCTGGTGAAGGCAACAAATCGTTCACAAGCAACCAGTTTGCTGACTACCTTGCAGGTCTAGTAAACCAATACCCAATTATCTCCATTGAAGATGGTCTGGACGAATCTGACTGGGAAGGCTGGTCTTACCTGACTTCGATTCTGGGCGACAAGATCCAGTTGGTTGGTGATGACCTGTTTGTTACGAATCCTAAGATTCTTCAACGTGGTATCAACGAGAAAGTAGGCAACTCAATCCTGATCAAGTACAACCAGATCGGTACATTGACTGAAACTCTGGATGCCATCTACCTTGCGAAAGCAAACGGTTACTCTACTGTAATCTCTCACCGTTCAGGTGAAACTGAAGATTCTACTATTGCAGATCTTGCAGTGGGTACAGCAGCAGGTCAAATTAAGACTGGTTCACTTTGCCGTTCTGACCGTGTGGCGAAATATAACCAATTACTTCGTATCGAAGAATTGACTCAAGCTGCATATCGCGGTAAAGCTGAGTTCAAAGGTTTGAACTAAGCGACTTATGTCAATGTTAAATGTATTCGACTCCTTGATGAGTAAAGTACTGTTGGGCCTTGCGATCGTTCTGATCGCAGGGTTTCAATATTTATACTGGTTTGGTGAGGGTGGTTATAATGACCATCAGGCATTGACCCAGAAAATCCAGCAACAAGTAGAATTGAATGAAGAGCTAAAAGAACGTAATCGCGTTCTGGCTGCAGAAGTTTATGATTTGAAGAATGGTATTGAAGCCATCGAAGAACATGCTCGTCTCGATTTAGGTTTGATCAAGCCGCATGAAACCTTTGTACAAATGAGCACTATTAGTACTCAATATAAACCGATTTATCTTAATCCGAATAAAGTAGACCTGAGAACCAATGAATCAGCTGATGTTCCAACAACACCATAAATTGTGGGTCATTTTACCAGCTGCAGGTTCCGGTAGCCGATTTTCCAAAACCGAACTTAAACAATATCAGATGATTCAGGAACAGACCGTTCTTGAACATACGGTTTCGCGCCTGAATCAATTGCCATTAGCAGGTTATGTCCTTGCAATCGGTGCACAGGATGATGTTGCCAAGACTCTGCCACTTTCTCGTCTGGATAAAGCGCATTTTTGCTTGGGCGGTGCAGAACGCGTCAACTCTGTACTAAATGCCTTGGAATATTTATCTGAGATAGCTTCAGAAGAAGACTGGGTTTTAGTGCATGATGTAGCCCGTCCTTGTGTGAGTCAAAGCTCCTTGATTGATCTGGTCAATACAGCAATTCAAACCGATCAGGCGGCGATTCTGGGTATTCCGGTACGAGATACCTTAAAGCGTGTCGTAAAGAGTCATGATATTGAAACGACGGTAGATCGTTCAACTTTGTGGCAGGCGCAAACACCACAAATGGCGAAACTTGGAACCTTAAAACGTGCAATTCAGCAGGCACTCGCAGATGGTGTTACCATTACCGATGAAGCCAGTGCACTGGAACATATAGACGAACCAGTTCAAGTAGTACAAGGCCGCTCTGACAATATTAAAATTACCTATCCAGATGATCTGGAACTGGCCAAACTGATACTGGCTGCCCAGCGCTAAATATATTGCAATAAAAATGGAATAAATCAGTCAATGGCGATTTATTCCGGAGCACTTTAACTTATAATTTTGCCATCATGAATTTTCTACCCGTGGGCCAATGATCCCTTCTCAGCAGTATCGTTTTTTGCGGCAGTCCGCACGCGATGGACGTAGTATTAATCCCCAAAATGCCTCCCGATGGGCCAAGTTGCACCTTGATCCATGGCTGCTTTGCTTCCTGATTTTAAATGCGATCTTGGGTCTGATGGTGGTCTACAGTGCCACCTCGGAAGATTCCGGGATGGTGATCCGTCAGGCGATCAGTTTTGGTGTGGGCTTTGTGGTGATGTTTATTTGTGCCCAAGTACCACCTAAGGTTTATCAAGCTGCCAGTCCATATTTTTATATGTTCGGTATCTTTATGCTACTGCTGGTCTTTGTGATTGGTGAGAAGCGTCTTGGGGCAACCCGCTGGATTACGTTGCCGGGTGTGGGGAGTATGCAGCCGAGTGAGGTAATGAAGTTTGCCATGCCACTGATGATGGCCTGGTACTTTGCCCGTAAACCTTTCCCGCCGAAGTTTCTGGACATTGTCGGTGCTTTGGTGATTTTAGGCGTGCCATTTGTATTGGTAGCACTGCAACCCGATCTAAATATCGGTCTGGTGATTCCCGGGATTTTTGTACTATTCCTGAGCGGCATGTCATGGCGCCTAATTGCTGGAGCCTTTGCTGCTTTAGCTATTGCAGTGCCATTGCTGTGGATGTTCTTGTTGCAGGAATATCAAAAGAAACGGATTCTGACTTTATTCGATCCAGAATCGGATGCCTTGGGCGCAGGCTGGAACATTATCCAGTCCAAAATTGCCATCGGTTCGGGCGGGATTATGGGGAAAGGCTATTCGCAAGGTACTCAGTCTCATCTAGGTTATCTGCCTGAACATCATACCGACTTTATTATGTCGACTTATGCGGAAGAATTTGGTTTTATCGGGGTGTTTCTTCTATTCAGCCTGTTTACGGCCATTATTATTCGCTGTCTGATTATTGGCATGAATAGCTTTCATAACTTTGGCCGTTTATACGCCGGTGCGATCGGACTAACTTTTTTCTTCTTTGTATTTTTAAACTCAGGCATGGTCAGTGGGATCTTACCTGTGACGGGTGACCCTTTGCCATTGATGAGTTACGGTGGTACAGCCGTGATTTCCATGTTGGCAGGGATGGGTATTGTGATGTCAATCCATACTCATCGTTAGAAAATTCAATGAAGTAAGTTTTCAAAGCCAGACCAGTTCTGGCTTTTTTATTACTCGTATTTGTTAAAAGTAGCTTTATGCTATAAATATTCAATAACTTAGATAAATCATATGCAATTTTTATTGTTGAGGGGAAAATGAATAAATTAATGATAACCATTGGAATTTTCGAGTTATCTGTTTCAGCTTGGGCCAAACCACTGAGTTAGGCTGAATTTAAGGCAAAAACCAAACAAAAATATGATGAGTTGGAGTTAAAACTTGCTGTATTGAACTCATCGGTAGACCAACGTGAGCATCCTGCACTTATGATTGCTAAAGCCTGTGAATATGCAACCGGTTTAAAGCAGTTAAAATATCTATCAGAACAGAATCTGCATCTTGCGGCAGCGCAAGATGAATTCCAGTTTGTGAGTAAACTAGATAATCAGTTTACTCAATCTCTTCAGGATTTGGGAACTACCTATGAAACAGGCTGTGTTTCACAAAAAAAATAAAGAACAAAAAGCCCTCAAATGAGGGCTTTTTGTGGTTGTTTCATACTTAGCTAAGAAACCAGGTGTAATAACCCCAAAGCATTAAAGGCCAAGCCAGAAACGGACTAAATAGCCATTTCCAGAACCAGTACTGAGGGATAAAGCCAACTCCGTGAATAAAACCGCCTGAAATCCCGATCATGATAAACATCATGGCGCGGTGGCTATATTCCCCGTTGGCATCCAGCATCGCAGCAGGATGAACCAGCAACACCGCTGCGAGTGGAAAAGCCAATAGGCAAGAAATCACCATTGCAAAAGGGTTAGATTTTTTTTCTATCTTTACTTGTTCAACTGCAGCGTCTGTCATCTCTTATTTCTCATCCAGGTCTTGATGATTTTCAATATATAGTGCACTAAGTACACCGGCGAAACAGGCCATCAAAATGCCGAGAATCCATGCGAAATACCACATAATTTTATCTCCTAAGACACAGCCTTAGTACAGGCTGTGTGAATTCTCTTGAATATGTTTTTTGGTAATCACGCCCCACATCTTGTAGTAACACCAAGTGGTGTAGCACAGGATCAGTGGAACGAAGATGCATGCAGCTACAGTCATCACAGTTAAGGTATTTTGGCTGGATACCGCATCCCACATGGTTAAGCTTGCAACTGGGTTGATGCTAGATGGCATCAGGAATGGGAACAGGGCAAAACCGGCAGTCAAAATCGCACCGATCACCGCTAAAGATGAACCCAGGAAGCTCAAACCTGCTTTGGCTTTAGATGCAGCCAATACCACAATGATGCCACCTAAAATACCTGCAACTGGTGCCAGTATCGTAATTGGATAATTGCTGTAGTTGTTCATCCAGCCTGGGTTGGCATTGGTCAGTACTTCTTTTGCTAGTGGATTAGCGATACCGTTAGTTTCGTAAGGAGTCACTAGGGTATAACCCTGGATACCACCGAAATATAACCATGCACCGACTGCCAGGAAAGCTACCAGATAAACAATCCCCATGATTTTGGTTGCTTTGGCAGAACGTTCACGTAAATCGCCATCTGTACGTAGCATCAACCATGCACCACCGTGTGCACACAGCATAGATAAGCTGACAACACCACATACCAGTGCAAATGGATTGAGCAGGGCAAAGAAGCTGCCAGAATAAGTCGAACGAACTGTTTCGTCTAATGTAAATGGAACACCCAGGAACATATTGCCGAATGCAACACCGAAAACCAGTGCAGGCACAGCACCACCAACTGCTAGGCCCCAATCCCAGGCATTACGCCATTTGGTATTTTCCAGTTTGGAGCGATAGTCGAATCCTACTGGACGCAGGAATAAGGCAAACAGAACAAGCAGAAGTGCCCAGTACATACCAGAAAAGGCAGTTGCATAAACCATTGGCCAAGCAGCAAACAGGGCACCACCCGCAGTAATAAACCAGACTTGGTTACCATCCCAATGCGGGGCAATCGTATTGATTGCTGCACGACGTTCTTCATCATTCTGACCCACGAATGGCATGATCGCCATGGAGCCCATATCAAAGCCATCAGTCAGGGCGAAACCAATCAGCAAGACGCCAACCAGTACCCACCAGATTATTTTGAGGAGTTCGTATTCAATCATGATTGAACCTCGCCAGTTACGCCTTTTGGAAGAGCTGCATCTTCTTGATCGGCTGCTGCTTGAGAATTAGGTTTTTCGAAGTGGTATTTACCGGTATGTAATGAACTTGGACCCAGACGTGAGAATTTAATCATCAGGTACATTTCAATAATCAGCAAGACAGTGTAGAACGCTGCTAATGCAATGATTGAACCCCATACATCGCCTGTGCTTAAGCTTGAAGTCGACAGATGTGTAGGCAGAACCTCACCAATAGTCCAAGGTTGACGACCTACTTCAGCAACAAACCAGCCAGTTTGTGCCGCAATCCATGGAAGTGGTAGTGCAAATAATGCAAATTTTAATAACCAAGGTTTGTTTTCTGCATTGCGTTTAGCCACCGCAAAAGTTGCTAATACAAACAGAACCAGCATCAGGAAGCCAGAAGCGACCATGGCACGAAATGCCCAGAACAGGCTTGGTACATGTGGAATAGTATCTTTTGCTGCTGCCTTAATTTGCTCGTCAGAAGCATCTACAACATTTGCAGTATATTTTTTCAGAAGCAGACCGTAGCCTAAATCTTTTTGAGTTTCTGCAAATGCAGCTTTCAGCTCAGGAGACTGATCGCCAGCACGTAGTTTTTCCAGTTGTTCATAAGCTACCATACCGTTTCGGATACGACCTTCATGTTCTAGTAGCAGGTCTTTAATACCGGTAACAGGAGTATCTACAGAACGTGTGGCGATGATCCCCATAACATAAGGAATTTTCACAGCATAATCGGTAGACATGGTTTCTTTATTTGGGAAGCCAAATAAAGTAAATGCTGCAGGCGCTGGTTCAGTTTCCCATTCTGCTTCAATCGCAGCCAGTTTGGTTTTCTGTACATCACCAATTTCATAACCAGACTCATCGCCCAGCAGGATCACTGAAAGTGTAGACGCTAAACCGAAAATGGCAGCAATCGCAAATGAACGGCGTGCAAATGGCAGGTCACGTTTTTTCAGCATGTAGTAACTTGAAATTGCCAGTACGAAGATGGCACCAGTCACATAACCTGCAGAAACAGTATGTACGAATTTAACCTGTGCAACCGGGTTAAAGATCAGTGCTGCAAAGTCCACCATTTCCATACGCATGGTTTCATAGTTAAATGCTGAACCGACCGGGTTTTGCATCCAGCCATTGGCAACCAGAATCCACAGTGCAGACATGTTAGATCCCAATGCTACTAACCAGGTCACGCCCAGATGCTGTACTTTGGATAAACGGTCCCAACCGAAGAAAAATAAACCAATGAAAGTAGATTCAAGGAAGAAGGCCATCAAACCTTCAATAGCCAATGGTGCACCGAAAATATCACCCACATAATGCGAATAATATGCCCAGTTGGTTCCGAACTGGAACTCCATGGTTAAGCCTGTGGTTACCCCTAAGGCAAAGTTAATCCCGAACAGTTTTCCCCAAAACTTAGTCATGTCCTTGTAAATTTCTTTGCCGGAAATCACATAGGTGGTTTCCATGATGGCAAGCAGAAATGCCAGGCCTAAGGTCAGTGGAACAAAAATAAAGTGATACATCGCGGTCATAGCGAACTGGAACCGCGAAAGATCGACCACGCTTTCAGAAATCATCAACGTGTCTCCTTGATTTGGGAAGGATTGCCGGCGATACGCTCGGCGACTTGAGTGTCAAAATCTTTTGGAATAGTAGGCGCATCAAACCAAATATTTTTAATTACCAGAAGTAGAATGATCTTGATAATTAAAATCGCAGTAATCTCTCTTACTGTTTTTTGGTTTAAGTTTTTAGAAACTAAGCTCATGTGAACAAGCCTATTATGTGGTTTGTTATATATTATTAATCGATTGTAACTAAAAAATAAATAGACTAAATAGTTTAAATAAATATATATTTATAAGTTATTGAAAATATTAATAATATACTATTAAAAGTTTGATAATTATTCTAAATATTTGTGATTATTTTGTGTAAAAACAGATTATTTAAATCTGACTAAAATGCTTATATTTATATTTTTAAAGTGGATTAATTTGCTTGGTTTAATTATTAAATAGATAAAATTAATCTGATTAAAATGGTTGGGATTTATTTTTTAATCTTATTAAATCTGATTATTTTGCTGGGGTTTTTATTCTAATTAAAATAGTCAGGATTAATTAAAAAATAAAAAAGAACCCGCATCAGGCAGGCTCTCTTCTAATATGAAATTGGGGAGGTTTTAGAAGTCGTAACGCATACCTAGAGAAAGACCTAAGCTGTCTTCACCGCGTGCGCCACCTACAGCATTGGTACGAGCTTGTGCCCAAGGGGTAAGGTTTGAGTTTTCATCATTTAGTACAGTTGCTATGTTGCCATAAACGCGAACTGTTGGATCTAAACGATGCTCAAGTCCGATTGCCAGTAAAGTTGCATTCGCATCGTCCGCATCGACATCGCGGTGGAATACTTCACCACGGAATGAGGTTTTTGGTGCAAATTTATACTCACCGGCTATACCAAATACTTGTGCATCTGGGTTTGCTTCAGAATTATCGTGTTGAAGGAATTGGTATAAACCACCCAAGTTGAACTCAGGCGTGATTTTGTAAGCACCTGCGATACGGAAACCATCACGTTCGCCACGACCTGCATCTTCTTCATAATGTTCATAGGCAGCAGCAAAATCAACTTTACCTTCTTTATAGGTTAAAGCGAGATCGTATGCTTTATCATCGCGATTATCTTTATTGGTAGTAGTTGTAGTTCCCGGTACGACTACTGTTACTGGACCATTCACAGTTTCAATTACAGTAGTTTTTGGTGAAGATGTTGACACGCTATCAGGACTATTACCTTCGTGTAAAGAAAGTGCTGCTAAAACATTAAAACCGCCACCAAATTTTGGTGATTTATATTCAATCGTATTGGCATTACGTTCATCAAAACGCAGGTTGCCTACACGCGTGACGTTACGAACGTCACCAACCATATCACCAAAGAAGTTGACCGGGCCACGTGCTACTTTGAATGGGCTGTCAAAACGGCCGATACGCGCTTGACCGAAATCACCTTTTAAACCAACAAAAGTATCACGAGTTGCAAATTCAACATCATCGTTTGCAGAACCACTTGCAAAGTTAATTTCTTGTTCGATTTGACCAAATACGGTCATACCATTTTCTAGTTTTTGTTCAGCTTTAAAGCCTAGGCGTGAAGAGTTTGAAGAAAGACCTACTTCGTTATAATCCTGGCCATCATCCAGATAATCTAAAGAAACGTGTGCACGACCATACACTTTAACATCAGCAGCAGCTGCCATTACTGGTGTTAAAATTGTTGCCCCGATTGCTAATGCAGATAACGTTTTTTTCATGTGTTGCTCCAATAAAGACTTTTTTATTCATCGTCTTAAAAACAAGTTTCAGTATTGTTTTGAAACATCTACTGCTCTATTGGTGCCAAGTATTCATTACAAATAAGTCAATATGATTAAGGAAATATTTCAGAAATATTAAAGACAATCATTGTCTTATTTTTTATAGAATTGTGAGTGGGATAAGCAGGATTGATACAAATACAACTAGGCTCGGTGTTTGCTGTAAAACCTAAAAATAGGCTAGGTGACTTTTATTAATATTTTAGTGACTTAATTCAAGGTGAAATACATCAAACATAAAAAATGGAGCCAAAGCTCCATTTTTAAATATTAAGAATAGCTTACAGGGCAGCTTTAATTTTCTCTGCCAGTTGCTTGATTTTTTCCTGATCGCCCATTTGTGCAGCATGTTTGCCAAGGTTGTGCAAAGAAGTAGGTACCAGATGGAAATGGACATGCGGAACAGTCTGACCCGCCGTAGCGCCGGAGAGCTGCATCAGTACAATGCCATCTACACCTAAACCTTTTTCAATCGCTTTGGCAATTTTTTGCACCACCTGAATGGTATAGGCTGCAATTTCAGGATCCAGGTCAAGCAAGGTAATTGCGGGTGTTTTAGGAATGACCAGAGTATGACCATCGGCCTGTGGCATGATGTCCATAAATGCAAGAACTTGGTCATCTTCATACACTTTAATTGCTGGAAGTTCACCACGCAGAATTCGTGCAAAAATATTTTGGTCATCGTAAGTCATAAGTGCATTCCTTGAGCAGAATTGAATTGTATTATTTACAATTCAATTCTTTCTGACGTTCTTTGATCGCGTCAAGACGTTGCTGCTCTTTTTCTGAAAATTTTGGCTTGGTTGTGTAGCAATTGTCATTAAACTTTGCTTTTGCTTCAGGATCCTTGAAACAGAAACCTTTTGATGCATAAATGACATCATGGTCATTTTTCAATTTTTTGCATTCCTGTTCAGATGCAAGAACCGATGTTGAAGCCCCAAACAAAGTTGCAGAACCGACGAGTGCTACAACAAATAACTTATTCATAAGAGTTTCCTCAGGTATCACTGCATGTGGCTAGTCTATAGTCACAATATTAGGTTTGTTTATTATTATTCAATGGCGAGATATTACTCAATGGTAATATTACTCCATGATTCATACATTTTTACAGCACTGGAAAAGTCACTATTTTTATCCGACAGATTGCTAGCAGCTTGCATCAGACTTTGACCCAAAGCAAGAAGTGGCACTGCCAGTTTAGCATCGCGCGCAAGATCAAGTGCAATGCCGGTATCTTTGGCCAAGAGAGGCAGGGCAAAGGTAACAGGAAAGCTACGGTTCAAAATACGCTGTCGTAAAACGGTTTCAGTCACATTGCTTTTGCCGCTTGATGCATTGATACAATCCAGTGCTTCATTCAGATCAACCCCGTGTGCTTTCAGCGTGGTAAAGCCTTCTGCTGCCGCACACAGGTTTACAGCCAGTAACATATTATTTACCGCTTTTACCGCAAAGCCAGCACCTGATGTACCCACATGCTTAATTAATTTGCCAAAAGCCTGCATCGCTGGCAGGGCTTTTTCAAAGCCTTCTGCATTACCACCGACCATCACAGTCAATGTGCCATTTTCCGCACCAATGGTCTGGCCACTCACAGGTGCATCCAGGAAAATCACACCCTGTTCAGTCAGTGCTTCTTCTAGGTGTCGGGCAGCGTCAGGAACACCACTGGTACAGTCTACCCAGATACTGCCAGCTTTAAGGCTGAGGCCTTGGACTAATGCTTCAACATCGGCACTGGTCGGCAGGCAGGAAAAAATAATATCTGCCTGAACTGCCTGTTCTAAAGCGACAGCTTGGGTGCCATATTCAACAGCATGTTCTTCAGCTTTGGCGAAAGTACGGTTCCAGACATAGACTGTCTCAAAATGCTTGGGTAAATGCGCTGCCATGCGATAACCCATTGCGCCTAAACCAATAAATGCCACTGACTGAATCATGTCATACCCTCTGAATAAAATAATAAATACCTGAAAAATGCCGGCTCTTCCGGAATTAAGCATCTATCCGGGTTGAGCGTTGTGCTAGCCAGGTGGTCAATTTCGGCCAGAATGTATTGGCTGTTTTCTGATTGGACATCAGCCCAAGATGACCACCCGGGATAAGAGTAAACGTCTTATCGGTACTACTTGTCAATTCCATCAAAGGTTTAGCTGACTGTTCCGTAACAATCTGATCAGTTTGCCCAGCCCCGACCAGTAAGGAACAGTTAATATTTTTTAGGTTAATTGTCCGGCCATTTAAAGTCATCGAGCCATTTTTTAAAGGGTTTTGCAGCCATAAATGCAGCACCATGTCCTGATTGATTCCACCCGGATAATCAATCATCTTGTTCAGGAAATTACCCATAGTGGCATGTTCATAGACATCTTCAACATTTTCCAAGTTCATCAAAAACTGCTTCTGGCTTTTAAACCAGCCAATCGGATCAAGCAGCTTAAATCCCAGTGCATTGATGATACCGGGCGAATGAATATATTCCTTGGGAATCAATCCTTGGTGAATCGCCTGTTGCAGGTTTTTATTTTTGGAAATGAGCTTATTGGTGGTGCTAAACAGCTTGCCAACCCGACCAGAGGCATAACTGTCAATCGGGCTGCCCAGCACGATCAGGTTTTTAACATGTTCAGGGGAATGCAGCGCTGTATAAAGCGTGACAAAAATTCCGGCCATACTCCAGCCATGCAGGGAAATAAACTGACTGCCTGAATGCGAGCAGATCCGTTCAATAGCCTGAGGAATCGCGCCATCAATAAAAGACAGAAAATTCAAGTGACGGTGTTTATAGCGGAAACGTTTCCATTCCATTAAATAGACATCAAAACCGCTATGCTGAAAATGCTTGACCAGTGAACGGTAAGGATACAGATCATAAATATCCATATTGATCGCAAGAGGGGCAACAAAGACTAAGGGCTCATGGTACTTCTTTTCAGGCGCTGCATAATAGCGAATTTTGCAGAACTCAGTCGCAGCAATATATTCAAATGGCGTTTTTTGCGAAAGAATCAGAGAAGACGAGTTAAATAACCGGGCATTCAGGTGTTTTAATTTTTTCTTCTGGCGTTGAATATTTTGTTTTAACTGAATCATGTAAATAATTTATCCGTATATAAAGGAGAATTGGTCGAAGTCTAAGCAATAATTGCTTATTATGCCTTGACCTGAAATAGCTTAGACGCTCAAAATGATGGCAATTTTTTACAAAAGGCAGCCTTTGGGCTGAAGTAAAGTGATGAGCCAGCAAGACGATTTTAACTATCAATTAGAAACTTTAGCCATCCGTACTGGTCACACCCGTAGCTTTGAGGGTGAGCATGGTGAACCGATTTTTCTAACATCGTCATTTGTTTATGAAAATGCGGCTGAAGCTGCAGCAAAATTTTCAGGCCAAGAGCCGGGTAATATTTACTCTCGCTTTACCAATCCAACTGTTGCCATGTTTGAAAAGCGTCTGGCTGCTTTAGAAGGCGCAGAACGCGCTGTTGCGACCAGCTCTGGTATGGCTGCGATTATGGCGGTGGCGATGGCTTACCTGAAAGCAGGTGATCATGTCATTTGTTCACGCGCCGTATTTGGTTCAACAGTCTCTTTATTTGAAAAATACGTGGCTAAATTTGGTGTCGCAGTTGAGTTTGTCGATCTGACTGATCTGGATGCATGGAAAAATGCCATCAAGCCAGAAACCAAATTACTCTTTGTTGAATCTCCGTCAAACCCACTGGCTGAAGTCGCGGATATTCAGGCTCTGGCAGATATTGCACATGCCAATGATGCATTGCTCGCGATTGACAATAGCTTCTGTACACCAGTGTTACAACAACCACTCAAATTTGGTGCAGACTTAGTCGTATATTCTGCGACTAAATATCTGGATGGCCAAGGCCGTGCACTCGGTGGCGCTGTGGTAGGTAACCACAAACTGCTTGAAGAAATCTTCGGTTATGTACGTACCACTGGTCCTTCTATGAGCCCGTTCAATGCTTGGGTATTCCTGAAAGGTCTAGAAACTTTACGTTTACGTATGCGTGAGCATTCTGCCAATGCACAAAAACTGGCAGAATTCTTAAATGCACATCCGAAAGTAGAAAAAGTTTACTATGCAGGTTTACCTGAACATGTTGGTCATGAACTGGCAGCAAAACAACAAACCGGTTTCGGTGGTATCGTATCTTTCGAAGTTAAAGGCGGTCGTGAAGGTGCCTGGAAAGTAATTGACAATACCCAGTTCATTTCAATCACCGGTAACCTGGGTGATGTGAAATCAACGATTACTCATCCGGCAACAACCACGCATGGTAAATTGTCTCCAGAAGCCAAAGCAGCAGCGGGTATTCGTGAAGGTTTAATTCGCGTTTCTGTTGGTTTGGAAGAGATTGATGATATTATTCGCGACATTACACGCGGTTTAGATCTAATCTAATTTTATAAATATATGTTCGGAGATCTTTATGAACATTAATATGTTGATGCAGCAAGCACAGCGCATGCAAAAAGAAGTCGAAAACAACATGAAAAAAGCCAAAGAAGAGCTTGCGCAAACTGAAGTGCATGCTGAGGCTGGTGGCGGTCTGGTGAAAGTCACCATGACTTGCCGCAATGTGGTGAAACGTATCGAAATTAATCCTGAACTGTTACAGGACGATCCAGATATGATCGAAGATCTGATTGCAGCAGCGATGAATGATGCAGCGCGTCAAGCAGAAGTGATCTCTGAAGAGAAAATGAAATCTGCAAACTCAGGTATGGGCTTACCACCTGGTCTGGCTGGTTTATTCTAAGGAAGTATGCGCAATGTTTAGTGATCGTTTTGATCAACTGGTTCAAGCATTACGCATTTTGCCAAGCGTTGGGCCGAAATCGGCCCAGCGTATGGCTTTGCATTTAATCATGAAAAATCGTGAAGGGGCGATTGGTCTGGCACATGCCTTGACTGAAGCAACCGATCACATTCATGAATGCTCGATCTGCCATTCATTGACGGAAGATGAAGTCTGTAATATCTGTACCTCAGTTGAGCGTGATGATGAACTGCTTTGTGTAGTGGAGTCACCGGCAGATGTCATGGCAATTGAGCAAAGCGGCAGTTTCCGTGGTAAATATCATGTTCTGGGTGGTCATCTGTCACCTCTAGATGGAATCGGGCCTGAAGAAATCGGTATTCCGTATTTACTGCAACGCTTAAGTCAGGGACAGATCAAGGAAGTAATTCTGGCCACCAATGCGACTGTCGAAGGACAGGCAACCGCACATTATCTGGTTGAAGCCAGTAAGCATTTACCAGTGCAAATGACGCGTATCGCTCAAGGGGTGCCTCAAGGTGGAGAACTGGAGTATGTCGATAGTCATACTTTGAGTCAGGCAGTGCATAACCGGATGCGAATTAAGTGAAATATTAATTATATTCTCTTAACATATAATATAAAAAATATATTAGTAAAAATATAAAATGTTTACTAGATAAGCTATATTCGAAAAAAATATGGAACAAAAAGTATGATTTGGTTGTCACATTTTTATATAAAAATTCTATATATCGGGTAATATAGCTTCATCGAGCATCTAATTTTAGACTCAGTCTTTATGTTTCAATTTATTCAACATCAGCACGACTTAAATCATGTCCTGAACCTTATGGATCAAAATCCGGTCTATGGCCTGGATACAGAATTCATTAAGGTAGACACCTTGTGGCCAAAACTTGGTGTTTTTCAAATCAATGTCAATAACAATGTCTATTTGCTGGATGGAACAACACTGGATCTGAGTGAATTTCTGAACAAGATTTTTAATGCTCAACAGAATATTTTCCATGCCTGCAGTGAAGACATTGACCTGATTTACCATTACACCCAGAAAAAAGCTCTGAGCAATGTCTTTGATACACAGGTCGGTATGTCTTTCCTCGGACATGGTTTGCAGGTCAGCTATCAGAATGCCTTGAAACAGATGCTGGATGTCGATATTGAAAAAGATCAGACTCGCTCTAACTGGCTGGCACGTCCTTTAAGCTCTGAGCAGTTGCTGTATGCAGCCAATGATGTGCATTATCTGGTGCAACTGTCGGATAAAGTCAAACAGGATCTGGAAAGCAAGTATCTGCTCGATTTCGCTCTTGAAGATTGCCGTTTTTTGACCCATGAAATTGGTGAAGAAACACCGACTGCCTTGCTTTATCAGGATGTCGGTAATTATCGTCATTCACGCCGTCAATTAATGCAGTTACAACAACTGGCTGTATGGCGTGAGCAGATTGCCAAGGCGCTGAATCAGCCACGCAGCTTCATTCTGAAAAACTCGACCATGATTGATCTGGTAGAGAAATTCCCGCGCAATAATTTCCAGCTCAGTCAGATGAAAGACATCCGGGCCAATATTGTCCGTGAACATGGCAAGACTATTCTTGATCTGTTGAAATTCCTGCCTGATCAGGCCGACTGGCCACTGCGTCTGGCACGCCCAATCCGCCATTCATCCAGAGAGATTGGCGAGAAGGTCGAAACAATGATCCAGAATATATCCAATGAAATCTCTGTACCTAAAGAAGTGCTGATGCGCAAGAAATGGCTGAATGCCTTATATCAGCATGTAGTATGTCATAAGGATGAACAGGATCTGCCAAACTACTTGCTCGGCTGGCGCTATGAGTTATTAACTCTGCCACTAATTAAGGTATTGCATCAGGATGAGTCTTATCTGTCGACCCAGATGAAAGTAGTTGAGTGATTTTTACTGGATTGATTAAAGATAAAGCAATTATACAAAATCACGACTGATGCATTTGAAGCGGCTAATGTTTCTGTCGTTTTTTTGATGTATCCTTGCGATTGTTTTTTCAGAAAAGTCGTTTGAAACATGCAAGTGTCTATCTACAAATCTAGCAAAAAAGATGAAATGTATCTTTATGTGGCGCGTCCTGCAGATGAGAACGAAGCCGAAACATTTGAACCACTAGAGGTATTGGCTGAACCGGTACGTGTTGCGTTTGGTCGTGCGACTTTTGTCATGCATCTTGAACTGAGTGAATCGCGTAAACTAGCACGTGCTAATGTTTTACATGTGATGGATTCAATTTCTACCCGTGGTTTCTTCCTGCAAATGCCTCCAGAAGGTTTAATTAACCCGAATGCGCCAGCACCAGAAGGTCTTCGTGGAGCTTAAGCTCAGTTCAGGAGTTGTGAAATGAATGGTTTTGTAGCTGTATTGGACTCAATTCCTGACCAGAGTATTGCGTTTGCAGTGTATCTGCTGGGCAGTCTGATTGCGTTAGGCTGCTGGTATGGCGTGACCAAGCGCATACCAAAGGCAATGGGCGGTTTTTTATGGCTATTGGCCTTTGCCGTGCTGTTGACTCCAACCGTTTCTGAAGGCAGTAATGCTTCAGTTGCACCTGCTATTTTCGGGCTGCTATTTGGTATTCTGACCAAGGAATATGAACTCGTTTGGATTAATGCGTCACTTATTTTATTTGTCATTGGTATCGGGTCTGTGATTGGCTATTGCTGGTCGACCTATGCATCCAGTAAAACGGGTCTTGGGTCAAACAAGAAAAGTTCACCGCTGTAAATAGAAAAATAAGGTTCAATCATGTCTGCTGATATTCAACAATTCTCAGGTACGGATCAGTACATTGCCACTGACAGTTTAAAACTGGCTGTGAAAGCTGCGCGTAGTTTGCAAAAACCCTTGCTGGTCAAAGGTGAGCCGGGTACAGGTAAAACCCTGTTGGCTGAACAGGTGGCACAAAGTCTGGGACTGAAGCTGATTACCTGGCATATCAAGTCAACGACCAAGGCACAGCAGGGCCTGTATGAATATGATGCGGTATCACGCTTGCGTGACAGCCAGTTAGGTGATGATCGTGTCTATGACATCAAGAACTACATCAAGCCGGGTAAACTCTGGGAAGCGTTTACCAGTGAAGAACGCTGTGTATTGCTGATTGATGAGATTGATAAAGCAGACATCGAGTTCCCAAATGACTTGTTGCATGAACTCGACAAGATGTCTTTCTTCGTTTATGAAACGGGTGAAACCATTACTGCGACCCAGCGTCCGATTGTCATCATCACTTCAAATAACGAGAAAGAACTTCCAGATGCATTCTTGCGCCGTTGTTTCTTCCACTATATCGAGTTTCCGGATGAAGCGACCATGCGTGAAATTATCGATGTACATTTTGAGAATATTTCGGCAACACTGGTGAATGAAGCTTTGCAAGTTTTCTTCAAGTTACGCCAGATTCCAGGCTTGAAAAAACCACCTTCAACTTCAGAACTGATCGACTGGCTAAGCCTACTCATGGCAGATGATATGCCGGAAGACATTTTAAGAAATAACGACAAGTCCAAAGCGATCCCGCCTTTGTACGGCGCGCTGATCAAAAATGAGCAGGATGTACAGCTGCTTGAACGTCTAGCCTTTATGTCGCGTCGCTAAGGGAGAAACACGCATGTTTGTGCGATTGTTTTATACCCTCAGAAAATATGGCGTACCAGTTTCCACCCGTGAGCTGATTGATCTGAATCAGGCGGTGGCGGCAGGCGTGGTTTTTGCTGATCAGGACGAGTTCTATCAGCTTGCTAAAACTGTGATGGTCAAAGACGAGCGCTACTTCGACAAATTCGATCTTGCCATGAAAGACTACTTTGATGGTATCGCGACCTTTGATCTGGATGAATTGCTGAATCAGGTACATAAACTGCCCAAAGACTGGTTTGATCTGGAACTTATCGAGAAGCACTTGACTCCTGAACAGCGTGAAGAACTGAAAAAAGCCGGGTCGCTGGAAGAACTGATGAAAATGCTGGAAGAGCGCTTGCGTGAACAGCATAAAAAACATCAGGGCGGGAATAAGATGATTGGTACTGGTGGCACATCGCCATTTGGTGCCTATGGTGATCATCCTGAAGGTGTGCGCATTGGCGGGCCGGGGCGTAAACGTTCCGCCGTCAAAGTCTGGGAACAGCGTCAATACCGTAATCTGGATGATGATCAGATTCTTGGTAGTCGTCAGATGCAGATGGCACTGCGCCGTTTGCGTAAGTTCGCCCGTCAGGGTGCGGCTGAAGAGCTGGATATTGATAGCACTATTCGTGAAACCGCCAAACAGGGGATTCTGGATGTTCAGCTGGTACCAGAGCGACGTAACCGCATTAAAGTTTTAATGCTGTTTGATATCGGCGGATCGATGGATGCGCATATCGCTCAGTGTGAAAAACTGTTTAGCGCAGCCAAGACCGAATTTAAGACTCTGGAATATTTCTATTTCCATAACTGTCTGTACGACTATGTCTGGAAAGATAATGTCCGTCGTTCCAGCTCGCGCATGAATACCTGGGATCTGTTCAATACCTATGGACGGGATTACCGGGTGATTGTAGTGGGTGATGCCAGCATGGCACCCTATGAGTTGAACTCCGTCGGTGGTTCGGTCGAATATATGAATGATGAGGCAGGACAGGTCTGGTTACAGCGTCTACGTCAACATTTTGATAAAACCGCCTGGCTCAATCCTGAAGAAGAAAAATACTGGCATTACACGCATACTATTGGCCTGATTAAGCAAATCTTTGAAGATCATATGTTTCCAATGACCTTAAAAGGTATTGAGGATATGACCAAATATCTGGCGCGTTGATTCCATTTATCTATAAGTGACTTTATCTATAGTTATTAGTGCTTTAAAACGAATTATTCTAGTATAAAGTCACTTGTTATACCTTATTCCAATATTCAGGAATTATTATGGCTCATCAAATTAATGGTATTGCGTTGCCCAACGAAGAGGGTTTCTTTGGTCAATATGGTGGTCAGTTCATTCCACCAGAGCTAAAACAGGCCATGGATGACATCAATGTTGCCTATCAGGAAATCCGTCAAACTGAAGAATTCCAGAATGAATTAAAAGACCTGTTTGCCAATTATGTCGGCCGTCCTAGTCCTTTGTTTCATGCTAAACGCCTTTCTGACCAGTTAGGTGGGGCACAGATTTATCTGAAGCGTGAAGACCTGAATCATACCGGTGCACATAAAATCAATCACTGCCTGGGTGAAGCACTGCTGGCGAAATATATGGGTAAAACCAAAGTCATTGCAGAAACCGGTGCAGGTCAGCATGGTGTGGCATTAGCCACTGCATGTGCCTTGGTGGGTATTCCATGTGAAATTCATATGGGCCAAGTGGATATCGAAAAAGAACATCCAAATGTCGTTAAGATGAAAATCTTGGGTGCTAAGCTGATTTCTGTGACTCGTGGTACAGCAACCCTTAAAGATGCAGTCGACAGTGCTTTTGAAGAATACTTGAAAGATCCGAAAAACTATATCTATGCGATTGGTTCGGTGGTAGGACCGCATCCATTCCCAATGATGGTGCGTGATTTCCAGTCCATTATTGGCGATGAAATCAAGGTTCAAACCAATGAACGCTTCGGTGCAAACCCAGACTATGTGGTGGCATGTGTGGGTGGTGGTTCAAATGCCATGGGTGCATTCACGGCATTCCTGAATGATCCAGAAGTGAAACTGGTAGGGGTAGAACCTGCTGGTCATGGCCTAAATACTGATAAGCATTCCGCAACGCTGACTTTGGGTAAACCAAGCCAGTTGCATGGTATGGCCTGCTATGTGCTTGAAGATGAGCAGGGTGAACCTTTACCTGTGCATTCGATTGCTTCTGGCCTGGATTATCCAGGCGTAGGGCCACAGCACAGCCTGCTTAAAGATCTGGGTCGTGTGGAATACACTACGGCAACAGATCAGGAGTGTCTGGATGCCTTTATGACCCTGTCACGCGTTGAGGGAATTGTGCCAGCATTAGAAAGTTCACATGCAGTGGCTTGGGCAATTCGTGAAGCGGGTAAACTGCCTAAAGAGACTAAGATTGTAGTGAATCTTTCAGGTCGTGGTGATAAAGACTCTGATTATGTCGCAGAGAAACTCGGTCTTTAATTTGATTTATAGTCATAATCAAAAAAAATCCCAGTCTTAAGACTGGGATTTTTTATATCTGATCTGGTTTTGATATTGCATTGTTATTTGTTTGTAATGACATTTTGGAATTTAATTCACGTATTGAAATAAGAAAGAATTTTAGCCTGAAATATATTGTTGTAACTGATCAATCAGTTTACGTTGATCTTCCATTGCAGCTTTGACCAAGTCACCAATCGAAATCAGACCAATCAGTTTGTCATTTTCAACTACAGGTAAGTGACGTAAATGGCGGTCAGTCATTAATGCTAAGCAGTCTTCAACAGAAGTTGCAGAAGTCACGGTTATGACTTTAGGTGTCATAATTTCATTGACTGTGGTATCAAAAGAGGTTCTTTGCATCAATGCGATTTTACGGGTGTAATCACGCTCTGACAAAATGCCGACCACACTGTCTTCGTGGGTAACGACCAGCGCCCCAATTCCTTTTTCTGCCATCAGGGTAATTGCTTCTAAAACTGTAGAGTCTGGACGGATGGTATAAACTGCCTGATGTACTTTATCACCGAGCACTTGTGCTACGTTGGTCATTCTATTGAGTCCTTTTTATCTAATTGTTATTAGTCCTAGAGTATGTATCCAACTGAACATCTCTAGGTGTCTATTTTATGTCTTTATAAATAACATGTTTTTAGGCGAAGTGCAGTCTTTGTTGTGAAAAAAACAGGTGGCGCATCTGTGGAATTGATAATTTTAGTTTAGTGCCATTACCGCTACATAAAGTAGGTGTCACGGCTAATCGGGACAGTGTAGGTAATAAGTTGTTTTCAAAATCTTCGGGGTTGATTCTACGTGGTACATAACCTGGCCAATGTTCCTTGGCATAATTTTTGGCATCCAGAGAATTAAGCCAGAATGGAAAAATATAATCTTCCTGATCGCGCATCATCGCCCAACCCTGATGATAGACGCCCCACAAAACGCCACAATACATCATGGATTTGAGGATGGTGAGCCTCAAAAGAAAGTTTTTACATATCGGGTCGTATTGAATAATTTTTCGCATTGTCGTTAAAATAAAGTGCTATTAGAGTTCAGCTCTATTCTAGAAAGTTCCAGTGAAATTACTGTTTCAGCTTTGCAAGCAATCGTAATAAATTATGTCTTAATTGCAGTATTTCGAAAGAATGGCATAAAAAAACGTCACCGAGGTGACGTTTCTTCAAGCTTGCATGGTGGCCATGTTCTGCCAGTATTGTGCTTTGAGTGAATCTCGTTCTACACGAAAACCCTGATAATACAGTTCAGCTAAAAAGAGTGCTGCTTTACCGTGACCGGCGCGCGCTGCATCTTCTAATTGTTTTACTGCATCGACAAAGTTCATTTGCGATTGAATGGTATTCACTGCATCTGCATACAGATGTTCCAAATCATGTTGAGAGATATTCTGCATAATATAAAAACTCCTTAATTTTAATTATGATTTCGGATAGACTTTTAAGTCTAAATACAAATATAACTTAGTATTATTAAACTAATATTACAAAATAATGGAAAAGTCAACTATATCAGCTTTCCTGTTTACTTAATTTATAGTTTGTACGATCAAACTATACACAATTGGAAGTTTGGTTGGTATAGATTTTAACAATAGAACAAAAGAAAAGGAGAACAATATGATGCAAAGAACTCTTGAAGGGCTCAGTTTTGATATACCCCCAACAGCCAGTCAGATTACAGAATTGGCGCATGTACACCGTAAAAAACTAGATGAGGCAATTTATGACAAATATACCCATCTAGGTGATTACAGTCTGGCTCAACGTAAAGAAGTTTATGATTTTACCCGCGCTCTGGACGAAACCCAGCGTGCAGAGTTTTATAGTCACTATAATGATGAATTGGTCCGAATTGCAGATGAGGATCGACTGCATCCACCTGAAGCCGAAGCCGGCTTAAGCAAGTTTGCAATTTTGCTGGTTTTAGGTCTGGTGGCAATGGTCATTGCCTGGAGTGTGTACGAATTGTTGAAATCCTAACCGATTTATAGTCATATCAAAATGTATATTTATACTGGTCATTCAATCTTTGACTTGAACTTCATGGGACCCAGCCATACACTAGCTTCAACTTGAGGTAGTGTATGGCTATAGATAGCAAAAAATTAAGCGATTTTCTGAATAAAATTAAGCTTGAACAAATTTATAATGCGGTTGTTATTTTTATTGTGGCATTAATTTTATGTCTGGCTACATTTGCCATTTATCGTCCACTGACGACTTCCCAATTTAATTTACTTCAGGAACTTGCAGAACAGCAGAGCTTACCTCAAACCCAGGATATGGCTCAGACTTTGCTGCAACAGCAACGCATCCATCGCGGTCAATATCTTAAATTGATGCAGGCGTATCAGCAGGAATCTCTACGGACTCGTCAGCTTCCGCCGGTTTCTGTGGATATGCCTTAGGTATTGAAATCATATTAGGTAGTGGTGTAGAAGGATCTAACAGGTTCTGTTCCAATCGTAGTTTTAATGCTTCTTTATCCAATTCTTGACTCACCACGACCAGTGTTAAACGTTCTGGATGCAGATGTTTGCGTACGGCATTTTGCACATCTGCAGCGGTAATTTTGGCTAAACGTTCTGGATAGCGTGAAAGATAGTCGGCTTGCTCTGCATAAAAGCCCATTGTGCCTAACTGGGCATTGATTGTGGCATTGCTGCTGTAATTATTTGGAAATGCTCTTAACATCCCGGCCTTGGTTTCTTCCAGGCGCTTAGTATCAATCGGCTGATTTACAAAGTTGATAAAAGCCTGATGTGCGACCTGAATGCTATCCAGTAACTGATCTTGTCTAGTCGAATAACGGAAGCTAAATATACCAGGTGCCTGACTAAAGCTAAATGTACTATAAGCACCATAGGTATAGCCGCGTTTTATTCTTAATTCCTGCATCAATACTGCATTAAATCCGCCACCACCAAACATGCGATTGGCCACTTCCAGAGCAAGCCGATCTTCAGTAAAACGGTTTGGTCCTAAGTGGCCGAAGGTCACATGCGCTTGGGATGAGTTATAAGGCAAATGCACGATATCAAAACCCGATTTTTCTTCAGGTTCAGCTAATGCAACAGCTTTCTGTCCTTGAGGCAAATTGCCTGCAATTCGTTCAGAAAGTTCCAGTGCCTGTTTAGAACTGAGTTTGCCGGTAATGGCAATATTCATGTTTTGTGCTACCAGAAACTGGTCGCGGAATTTTTTCAGTAAATCAGCCGTAATTTTTTTGGTACTGCCAATGGTACCGGTAATGGGTTCGGCATAAGGATGCTGGCCATACAATGCCCGATAAAACCGGATATCCATCAGTTTACTTGGATTTTCCTGAAGCTGTTTTTGTCCTACTTGAGTATTACTGAGTGCTAACTGAATACTCGAAGGCTTGAATGTGGCATTTTTGAGAACATCCATCATCATGGCCAAAGCAGGTTCCATTTTTTTGGGATCTGATAAAGTTCTAAGGCGAACGACAAACATATCGCGATAAGCCTGCACGCTAAATTGTGCGCCTGTGACATCAAAGACTGAAGCCACCTGTGCAGCCGTATATTTATCTGTTCCTTCGCGCATCAGTTTGGCTGCTGTGCTGGATAAACCAAATAGACCTTTAGCAATTTCCTGATCTCGTGCTGATCCGGCATTAAAGGTCAGTTGAATATCGACCATCGGCAGATCTCGGGTTTCAACAAATAGAGTGCGAACTTTGTAACGATTATTCAGGTCATGGATAAAAGGTGCCTGAAATGTCTGCTTTTGATTAATGTTTTTTAAGCTTTGCAGGAGAGGGATCGCTTGTAACTGACTGGGATTATCATTCAAATCAGGTTGGGTATCTAAATAATTTTCTGCCCAAAGGTTTGAACTGAGGCTTAAGCTGGTTAAAAGGATAAGAGAGCGAACTTTAGACATTGTAATAACCATTATTGATCTTTCTGTTCAGGCAAAAGGTAGAGCGTACTTAAATTTTCACGGACAAAATAGGCATTAGCAACCCGCTGAATGTCCTCTGCACGGACACTGTCATAATGCTGAGGCAGTTCATCCATCAGGCGGTAACTCAATCCGTTTACTTCAAGGTTTCCAATCATTTTGGCCTGTCCGCTTAGACTGTCCTGACTATAAATCAGATTTGAAATAAAGCGTGTGCTGATCCGTGCCAGTTCATACTCAGAAATAGTTTCAGTTTTTAGTAAATCAATTTCTTTCTGGATGGCTGTTTGTGCTTCTGTCAGATTTACACCTGGAGCCGGAAGTGCGGAAATACCAAACAGGCTATCTCCACGGTTATAAGGATCATAAGACACACTTACAGAAGTAAGCACTTTGCGGTCGCGGACCAGACGATCCTGCAAACGAGAAGAAATTCCGCTATCTAGCAGGCTGCGGATAATGGTTAGGGCGTAGGCATCTTGAGGATTCTTGGCGGTAGCTAGAGATTTCACATTCCAGGTCATATACAGATTAGGCACCTGAACATTGCTCTCAATTTCCATATGACGATAGCCTAAGCGCTCAAACTCGAGTACATCATTACGTGAGGGTGTGGGACGCGCCGGAATATCACCGAAATATTTCTGTACCTGAACGAGAGCTTCTTGCACAGCTAAATCACCGACAATCACCAGAATGGCATTATTCGGGCTATACCAGTCTCGATACCATTTTTTAACATCACTCAGCTGAATATTATTAAGCGTTTTCATGTGACCAATCACGGGCTGACGATAGTGACTGGTGGGATAACTGATCCATCTAAATCGTTCAAATGCCTGGGCACGCGGATTATCATCAGTACGCTGACGCCGTTCTTCCATTACCACTTTAATTTCCGGATCAAAATCTTGCTGGCGTAACAAGAGGTTGTTCATGCGGTCAGATTCGAGTTCAAGCGCCATCGGAAAATAGGCTTTAGGATAGAGCTGATAATAGTTCGTATAATTGGTAAATGTTGCGGCATTAATACTGCCGCCATAAATCCGGCTCAGGCGGGTAAATTCATCATTGGGAACTTTGTTCGTGCCTTTAAACATCATATGTTCCAAAGCATGAGAGACACCGAGAATATTGCCGGACTCATCACTACTGCCGACTTTATACCAGATCTGTGTCATCACCATCGGAGAGCGATGATCTTCCCGGATAATGACTTTTAAGCCATTACCTAAATAGGTTTCGATGGTGGTGCGGGATAATTCACTCTGGGTTGCGGCATGTACGGGGCTAAAACCAAAACTCAGGATGAGTGCTGCGACTGGAGAAATCCGCTGTTTGATGATTCTGGATAAGGAGGAGATAGCAAAAAAAGATATGGACACAAAGTCTTCCAATGAATAGATATTTGTATTTAGGATTATTTTTCAGAAATCTTGTATTGAAAGCAACCAAACACTGTTATTTTTTGGTTGTTTATTCATGGATTGGATTTCCCGCTCAAAACACTGCAAGTTATGCTAGAATTCAATTTTTTAACGCAATGCTTTTCAAGGATTCGGTATGCAACAGCAATCTAATGGGCAAAACAAATTTTTGATTGATGCTGATATCGGAGATGATGATGTCACATTACCGAGTTTACCTGCGGTTAATGTGCCGATTTTAGAAACACCAAGCGCAACTGCTGAAGTTTCTGCACCTGTGGCGACGGAAGCTCAGGAAGAAGAACCTGCTACAAAAGGCGGTTTCTTTAGCCGTATGAAAGAGGGTTTAACCAAAACCCGTAAAAATCTTGCCGATGGGATGGTCAATATCCTGATTGGTGGCAAAGAAATTGACGATGAATTATTAGAAGAAGTTGAAGAACAGCTTTTGGTTGCAGACATCGGTGTTGATGCGACTAAAACGATTATTGCCAATTTGACTGAACGTACCGCACGTGGTGACCTAATTTATTCTCACTCGCTGTATAAAGCGCTTCAGGAAGAACTGGTGGCTCTGCTGGCTCCGCGTGTAAAACCACTGCAGATCGATCCAAACAAAAATCCGTATGTGATTCTGGTGGTGGGTGTAAATGGTGTAGGTAAAACCACGACCATTGGTAAACTGGCAAAACGTCTGCAAGGCGAAGGTAAAAAAGTCATGCTGGCTGCGGGTGATACTTTCCGTGCTGCTGCAACTGAGCAGTTACAGATCTGGGGTGAACGCAACAATATCGCCGTAGTAGCACAAGGTCATGGTGCTGACTCCGCTTCAGTCATTTTTGATGCTTTCGAAAGTGCGCGTGCCAAAGGTGTGGATGTTTTAATTGCGGATACTGCAGGCCGTTTGCATAACAAAGGTCACCTGATGCAGGAATTGACCAAAGTTAAACGTGTCATGCAGAAGATTGATGCGACTGCGCCACATGAAGTGATGCTGGTGGTGGATGCCGGTACAGGGCAGAATGCCATTAATCAAGTTGAAATGTTTGATGAAGCAGTAGGTTTAACGGGTTTAACCATTACCAAGCTGGATGGTACCGCCAAAGGTGGCGTGCTGTTTAATATTGCCAGCCGTACGCATGTACCGATTCGCTTTATCGGTGTAGGTGAGAAAATTGATGACTTACGTCCATTCTCAGCAAAATCATTCGTTGCGGCATTGTTTGAAACTGAAAAATAATTAATGCGACTTGCATCACATACACTCCGCTAAATGCGGAGTTTGTTGTTTTAAAGGGCTTAAATGTTCTAAAAAGCAGCATGAAAAAAACAGCAAATCCTGCCTACCTGAATAAACCCATTATAATTGTATGGGATTTGCCTGGTGATTGAAGTTCAGGCTATATGTAGAGGGTAGAAAATGGCATTACTCAATAAAATTGGGTAGGTATTAACAACTGACCTGACTAAGGATTTTAAATTTCCTAAAAACAGTAAAGCAATTGAACATTTAGAATTCACTTTTGTTGAGAAATTAAAAAAGTTCCGTGGGACTTATCAGCTAGGTAAGCGTGTGCATTATAGTCAGGCTTATCTGACCGAGCTGATTCAGGAAGCAGTGCATAGCTGTTCTTCAGCCTATAATTCACAAAGTGCACGCATTATCGTGTTATTTGCCGATTCACATCATCAATTCTGGAGCATTGTGAAAGATGTTCAACGCCAGCATGTGCCGGCATCGGTCTATGAAGGGATTAGAATCAAACTGGATCAATGTGAAAATGCCTATGGCACGATTTTATTCTATGAAGATCAGAATGCTATTCAGCAATTACAGAAAAAGATTCCATTTAGTGCCGATGATTTTCCACTGTGGTCAGAGCAGACTTCCGGCATGGTACAGTTTGCTGCGTGGACTGCGCTGGCTGATTCCGGTCTGAGGGGCTTCTTTGCAACATTATAATGCATAGATCAATCACCCTGTAGCTAAGCATTTTAAAATTGATGAAAGCTGGTTGCTACGTGCTCAGCTCTGTTTCGGTTCAATTGAAGAAGCAATAGAAGATAAAATTGAGTTTGTAAATTCAGACAGCTTCCAGGTATTTAGCTAAGACCGGCGATTTTTGAAATTAGCATGCGCTAAGGTGATTGATACAAAGGATCAACCTTAACATCTCTGAGAATGTTCTATAAATAAAACACATTGTTATCAAAATAAGACTGTTTTAGGCAGTGAAAATGCTTAGGATGATCTTATCCGTTTTTAATAATCAGAATAGAACGAGGTGAGATCATGGCATTTCTAGATCATATTAAAAAACGCCGTAGTATTTATGCCATTGGGAAAAATGTCAGCCTGGATCAGGCAGAAATTGAGCACATCATTAAAGAGGCGGTGAAACATAGTCCATCATCTTTTAACTCGCAATCTTCACGCGTAGTGATTTTGTTTGGTCAATCACATGATACTTTCTGGCATATTGTGCGTGAAACTTTACGCGACCTGGTGTCAGCAGATGCTTTTGAGGCTACCAATAGCAAAATAGATGGTTTTGCGGCAGGTTATGGAACTGCACTGTTTTATGAAGACCAGAATGTCATTAAAGGAATGCAAGAAAAATTTGCGCTATATGCAGATAATTTCCCGATCTGGTCAGAGCATGCCAGCGGTATCGCTCAGTTTGCAACCTGGACAGCTTTGGCTGAACATAATATTGGTGCATCACTACAGCACTACAATCCGATCATTGATGAAGAAGTGGCGCAAACTTTCAGTATTCCATCGAACTGGAAGCTTCGTGCTCAATTGGTATTTGGTTCAATCGAAGCCCCTCCAGGTGAAAAAACCTTTATGGATGATGCAGAACGATTTAAGACCTTTGCATAATCGATTTAGAGATGAGAAAGAAGTACTGTTAAGTACTTCTTTTTTATGTGTGATATAGCAGAAATCAGAAGATAGATAGTCTGATAAATGCTGAGTAAAGTGCTGTAGAGGCAAAGCATTTGTCATAGAATTGTCATTTGTACACGGCATATTGCAATGAAAATTTTATATATTAACCAGAATGAGTGAGTGACATGGATTTACGTATTACAGCAGCTGTAGTTGCATTATTGGGCAGCACATCAGCTTTTTCAGCCGTGACATTAACCGTACCTGAAGAAATCAAGATGATTGCAGTGAATGATCAGGAAGTACGTTCAGGTCTATTACGCTCAGATCAAACTTATAAACTGGATGCGGGTACGAATGCGATTAGTGTCCGTTATACTGAATTTTTCCAGCACAATGATAATTCTCATGACATTTTAAAATCTGGCGTAATAACTGTAAAAACTCCAGAACTTAAAGATGGTGAAGCTTATAAATTGGGTTTAATTAACGCGCCTAAAAATTTTGATGAAGCGAAAAAATATAAAGATCAGCCAATTATTGGTTTATATGATGCAAAAAATCAGCTTCTGGTTCAGCAGGCAGGAGCAAAAGATGCAGCGAAACCATTACTAGGGCAAAGTATTTTAGGAAAATCTGTGGATTTGACAACGAATAAAGTTGTAACTCCAACAAATCAGCCGGCAGCGGTCTACACTCAAACTGCAAGCACATCGAATGTGGCTACTGCAAACGTTCGGGAAAATGCATCAGTTGGTCAGCTTGATCAGCAATTAATTCAGTTGTGGAAACAGGCATCTAAAGCTGAACGACAAAAATTTATGAATTGGCTTGGCGAGCAGGCAAATTAAAATTTATTGTTCAATATTAAAAGGGATCGTACTCATACCATCCCTTTTAATAAAAACTAAACCAGTAGAAATTCACATTTGCTTAAACTTTTAGGCCAAAAATGACTGGAAAAAAGCATTAAAACTCCTAAAAATAGCAATTCAGATTAAAAAATAAACGTACGATGCGCTTTTTTGAATATTTTTAAGAAAAGCTCTTGCACTGGTTCTGAAACTGTATAGAATACGCAGCACACCAACGCAATGCATGAAACAAAACGTTAAGTGGTTGGGTTGGAGCTTAAAACTGACGAGGTTTTAAGTAAGATCATTAAGAGATTATGA
>NZ_DDLD01000040.1:0-61221 GCF_002339435.1 Acinetobacter sp. UBA2581
CAATGTTCAACACGCCCTAATAAAGATTTTATTAAGAACAGAAATAACGATATCCCTTTTTATTGTATTCACATAAAAGCAAGTTCTCAACTAAAACGTATCTTTGGATATATTGAATATTTTGGAGCATTTAGAGTTGTACTTTCTCTTGCTAGTAACTATGAAGGAGACTCAAAGGAACAAACTTATATCATTGACCCAATTAACAATCAATGCATTGATTTAGAAGTAGAAGTTGATACTAATGATGATGAAATTCAACAAATATATAATTATGAAATTTATGATTTAAAGGTATATGAAGAAGTGATAGGAAGCCTTTTAAGTAAAGTAGTAAAAAAATCTCAAGAAAATAATGTAATAAACAGAATGAATGAAGTAATCAAAAGATGGGATGAAAAGAAAACGTATGATCAAAATATGGCAGAAGCATTGACATATTTGAAACCTTTTTTTAATAACTCTTAGCCTAATTTTTCTAAAAAATGTTAAAAAATTTGTTAAATTGCACATTTTCAATATTATTCAATAAAAACAAATCATTAACATTAATACTAACAAAACGATATGACATTAAAGTCGTTTTAGGCGGCGGAGCTTTGGTGCTACCGGTACTACATGAAATCATTCCAGTGAATATGAATACCCTACGTCTGGAAGTCCGTCGTGCCGATGATCAGGCGCTGATTACCCGTGATCGCATGCGTGTCGATGTGATGGCTGAATTCTATGTGCGCGTAAAGCCAACTGCCGATTCGATTGCTACGGCAGCACAAACTCTTGGCCAAAAGACAATGTCACCAAATGAACTGAAAAATCTTGTGGAAGGTAAATTTGTCGACTCTTTACGTGCGGTTGCTGCTGAAATGGCGATGGAAGAGTTACATGAAAAGCGAGTCGACTTCGTACAAAAAGTACAGCAAGTGGTATCTGAAGATCTGCACAAAAATGGTCTGGAACTGGAAACTGTTTCTTTAACTGGCTTAGATCAAACTGGCTTTAAATACTTCAAGCCACAAAATGCGTTCGATGCTGAAGGTTTGACCAAACTCACTGAAACGATTGAAGATCGTCGCCGTAAGCGTAATCATATTGAACAGGATACGGATCTGGCCATTAAAGCCAAAAATCTGGAAGCCGAGCAAGCGCGTCTACAAATTATCCGTGAAGAAGAATATGCCAAATTGCAACAGGAACGTGAAATTTCGATTCGCCGTGCTGAACAGTTAGCTGAAATTGCAGCTCAGGAAGCTGCAAAAAAACGTGAAGCGGAAGAAGCCCGTATTGCTGCTGAACGTGAAGTAGAACTGAAACGCATTCTGGCAGCTCGTGATGTCGAAAATGAAAACATTCAGAAAGCTCAGCTTATTCAAAAAGCCCAAGTTGAACAGAAGAAAACGATTGAACTAGCTGAACAGGATCGTGCGATTGCAATTGCAGAAAAATCCCGTGCTGAATCTGAAGCCAAAGCTTTAGCTGATCAGGCACGTGCTCAAGCGGTTAAAGCGGAAGAAGAAGTCATCACTGTCCGTCAGATCCAGCAAGCTGAACGTCAAAAAGCGGTTGAACTGGTGGCAGCGAAAGAACAGGCTGAGAAAGATGCAATTGCCATTACCGTTGCAGCAGAGGCTGGCAAACAGGCAGCAGCCGACGATGCAGAAGCGGTTCGTATAGCCGCTGAAGCCGAAGCTGAAAAAGTTCGCCTAAAAGCTAAAGGTGAAGCGGATGCCAAAGTATTACTTGCTCAAGCAATGGAGAAACAGTATCAGGTCGATGCTGAAGGTACCCGTGCAGTGAATGAAGCAAATAATGTACTGTCATCTGAACAGGTGGAAATGCAAATCCGCCTAGCAATGCTGAAATACCTGCCTGAAATCATTCGTGAAAGTGTTAAGCCTATGGAAAACATTGATGACATCAAGATTTTGCAAGTCAATGGTTTACATGGCACACATGCGGGTTCTTGTCAGGCAGATGCCCATCATGAAGGCAGCAATGTTGCCCTCTCCGATCAGGTGGTGAATAGTGCTTTACGTTATCGTAGCCAGGCACCTTTAATTGATAGTCTGATGAATGAATTAGGCATTCAGGGCGGTGACATCAATGGGCTGACCCAAAGCCTGAAAGCTAAAGCTGGTGTAGATAGCTAAATACTCAATTTTCGAATTATCATTTAGTTAGACTTTAATTTTCTTTTACAGCAATTATAAAAAAGCCCTCAAGAGTGAGGGCTTTTTATCAGCTTAATAAATTAAGCTAAACCTTTTTCTTTCAAGACCTGAAGCATGGTTGAACCCAGCTCAGCAGGACTACGTGTATACGCCATTCCCGCGCGTTCAAAGGCTGCAAACTTCTCTTCAGCAGTTCCTTTACCGCCAGAAATGATGGCACCTGCGTGACCCATACGCTTACCTTTCGGCGCTGTGACACCGGCGATATAACCTACCACTGGCTTGGTCACATGTGACTGAATATACTCAGCTGCTTCTTCCTCAGCAGTACCGCCAATTTCACCAATCATGATAATGGCTTCAGTTTGTGGATCTTCCTGGAACAGTTTCAAGCAATCAATCTGGTTCATGCCTGGAATCGGATCACCACCGATCCCGATACATGTAGACTGTCCAAGACCTAATTTAGTGGTTTGTGCAACCGCTTCATAAGTCAAAGTACCTGAACGTGAGATAATGCCGATCTTACCTGGCTGGTGAATATGACCCGGCATAATCCCGATCTTACACTCGCCTGGCGTAATGATACCCGGACAGTTTGGACCAATCAGACGCGTGCCATTACCATTGGTTTCCAAATAACGTTTGGCTTTCAGCATATCCAGTGTTGGTACACCTTCAGTAATCACAACGATCAGCTCAATACCTGAGTCAACAGCTTCTACAATAGAATCAAGTACAAAAGGTGCAGGCACATAAATCACAGAAGCATCAGCTTGAGTTTCTTGCACCGCTTCACGCATAGTATTAAATACTGGCAGATCCAGATGTGATTGACCACCTTTACCCGGTGTTACTCCACCAACAACTTTAGTGCCGTAGGCAATAGCCTGTTCAGAGTGGAATGTACCGTTCTTGCCTGTAAAGCCTTGGACTAAAACTTTGGTGTCTTTATTAATTAATACGCTCATTGTGATACTCCTTAAGCTTTTACTGCAGCAACAATTTTTTCTGCAGCATCGGCCAAGCCATTTGCAGAAATCAATTTCAAACCAGATTCATCCAGTAACTTGGCACCAAGCTCTGCATTATTCCCTTCAAGACGAACAACTACAGGCACAGTGACATTTACTTCCTGAACCGCTGCAATAATTGCCTCAGCAATCATGTCACAACGTACAATTCCACCAAAAATATTAATCAAAACACCTTGTACAGAAGAATCTGCCAAGATAATTTTAAACGCTTCAATTACTCGCTCTTTGGTCGCACCACCGCCCACATCGAGGAAGTTAGCTGGTTGACCACCATAAAGCTTGATAATGTCCATGGTTGCCATCGCAAGACCGGCACCATTGACCATACAACCAATATTGCCCTCTAAAGCAACATAGTTCAGGTCAAATTCAGACGCTTTTAGCTCACGCTCATTTTCTTGTGATTTATCACGTAAAGCTGCGACTTCAGGCAGGCGGTACAGTGCATTCGAATCAATGCCGACTTTGGCATCGACACACAGAATATCTCCATTTTCACGAACAGAGAGCGGATTAATTTCAAACAGTGCAAAATCATTTTCGACAAAAGCTTGGTAAGCAGCTGTCATGACTTTGACAAATTGATTGATCTGGTTATCTTTTAACTTAAGTGCAAACGCCACTTCACGCGCCTGAAATGGCAATAATCCCACTAAAGGATCAACTTCCACTTTAATGATTTTTTCAGGCGTTTCTTCTGCCACTTTTTCAATTTCGACACCGCCTTCAGTCGATGCCATAAAGGTAATGCGGCGAGTTGAACGGTCTACCACAGCACCCAGATAAAGTTCACGCTCTACCGGATAAACATCTTCAGAGACCAGAATACTGTTGACTGGCTGACCATTGGCATCGGTTTGATAGGTCACTAAACGTGAACCAATAATCTGATTGGCATATTCAGCTGCTTCTTCAGCCGACTTTACCACTTTTACCCCACCCGCTTTGCCACGACCACCTGCGTGAACCTGCGCTTTTAATACTGCAAACTTCCCACCAAGCTGCTCAAAAGCATGTACTGTTTCTTCAGCATTAGTAGCAAGAATACCTTCTTGTACAGGCATCCCATATTTTTTTAATAACGCTTTTGCTTGATATTCATGTAAATTCATTGATTAACCTTTTACTACTTATTTGACTTTGTTATTACACGTATTCCCAATATTTCTTGGTTCACATCAATCAATATTGGTATTTTTGGATCTTAAATTTTACTTATCTTTATTTTTAGATGATTATTCATTCAAAAACAACCACCAAATGTAAAAAGAGCGGCCGAAGCCGCTCTTTGAAGAATTACTTACGCTTGCGTTGGATCGCGTGAATCGCACGACCATCAACTGCAAGAGCAGCTTCATGTACGACTTCAGAGAACGTTGGGTGACCAAACGTCATCAACTGTAGATCTTCAACTGAAGATACAAATTCAAGTGCAATCATACCTTGGTGAACGATATCAGACGCAGCAGGTCCAATCACGTGCATACCAAGTAGACGGTCAGTTTTTGCATCAGCAACAAACTTCACGAAACCAGCACCTTCACCAGCAGCCAAAGCACGACCATTTACAGCAAAACCGAATTGACCAGTTTTCACTTCATGACCTTTTTCTTTGGCTTGCTCTTCTGTTAAACCTACCCAAGCCGCTTCCGGATGAGTGTAGATGACAGAAATGATGGTGTCGTAGTTCACTTGAGCAGCATGACCGTGGATACGTTCAACAGCCATTACGCCTTCTTCCATTGCTTTATGTGCAAGCATTGGACCACGTACCAAGTCACCGATTGCGTATACGCCTTCAACAGAAGTTGCACACCAGTCGTTTACTTCAACCAGACCACGCTCAGTCAGTTTGATACCTGAATCTTCAGCCAATAGGCCTTCAGCATAAGCACGACGACCCACACAAACGATCAGCTTATCGAAAGTTTGTTCTTTGTCTTCGCCGCCTTGGCTGTATTTAACAGTCACTTCACGACCATTAACTTCAGTACCAGAAACTTTTGCACCGATACGGATATCAAGGCCTTGTTTAGTCAACAGTTTTTGGTAGTCTTTTGCTAATGCTTTGTCAGCCATTGGCAAGAATGCGTCCATTGCTTCAAATACAACAACTTCCGCACCTAGACGACGCCATACTGAACCAAGTTCAAGACCGATTACACCAGCACCGATCACACCAAGACGTTTAGGCACTTCTGGGAATTCAAGCGCACCAGTTGAGTCCACGATCAGGTCTTGATCTACAGGAGCAACAGGAATATTTACTGGTACAGAACCAGATGCAAGAATGACATATTTAGGCTCTAAAACCTGAGTTTCGCCTTCATGCGGTACGAACTCAACTTTTTTACCAGCAAGTAATTTACCAGTACCCTGTAACCATTCGATGCCATTACCTTTAAGTAACTGTGCAACGCCACCAGTCAATTGCTCAACGACTTTGTCTTTACGCGCCAGCATTTTAGACAAATCGAAAGCAACTTCACCCGTTGTAATACCGTGGTCATCTAAATGCTTAACAGTATCTTCATAACGGTGAGAAGAATCTAGAAGTGCTTTAGAAGGAATACAACCGACGTTTAAGCAAGTACCGCCTAAAGAAGGTTTACCTTTATGAATACGTTTTTCGATACATGCAACTTTAAAACCAAGCTGTGCAGCACGAATTGCAGCTTCGTAGCCACCTGGGCCACCACCAATTACAACTAAATCGAATTGTTGAGACATTATTCTCTCCAAAAATGGGCCTAGAGGATCACCCTAAACCCATGGATTTATTCTTTAGAATTAAAGATCAAGGATCAGACGAGCTGGTTCTTCTAACAATTCTTTGATTGTTACAAGGAAACCTACAGCTTCTTTACCATCAATGAGACGGTGGTCATAAGAAAGCGCTAGGTACATCATTGGCAAGATTTCAACCTGACCATTCACTGCCATAGGACGTTCCTGGATTTTATGCATACCCAAGATCGCAGTTTGTGGAGTGTTCAAGATTGGAGTTGAAAGTAATGAACCGAAAGTACCACCGTTGGTAATAGTGAAAGTACCACCAGTCATGTCTTCGATTGCAAGTTTACCTTCACGCGCTTTACCAGCGTATGCACGGATGCCGTTTTCAACTTCAGCATAGTTCATGCGGTCTGTATCACGAAGAACAGGAACCACTAGACCACGGTCAGAAGAAACCGCTACACCAATGTCATAGTAACCATGGTAAACAATGTCGTCGCCATCGATCGATGCATTCACTGCTGGATAGCGTTTCAGTGCTTCAGTCGCAGCTTTAACGAAGAATGACATGAAGCCTAGACGCGCACCATGACGTTTTTCAAACGCTTCTTTGTACTGGTTACGCATTTCCATGATTGGTTTCATGTTAACTTCGTTGAACGTAGTCAACATTGCAGTTTCTTGAGTTGCAGCAAGCAGACGTTCAGCAACACGTTTACGCAGACGAGTCATTGGAACGCGTTTTTCGATACGTTCACCAACCGCAACGCTTAACGGTGCAGCAGCAGGCGCTGCAGGTTTAGACTGATGGTTCGCAACATCTTCTTTAGTGATGCGACCGCCACGACCTGTACCAGATACGTCAGCAGCATTGATACCAGATTCGGTTAATGCTTTACGTACTGCTGGAGCTTGGTCTTGAACCTGTTGACGCTCAACGATCGGTGCATTACCCGCTTCAGTTTTTGCAGCAGCTTGCTCTACTGATGCTTCAGTTTCAGATTGAACTGCTTGAGTTTGAGTTGCGCCAGATACAGCACCTTCTTCAAACTGTGCAATCACTTCAGCAGAAAGCACTGTATCGCCTTCATTTTTAACGATTGATGCAATTGTACCGTCTGCAGGAGCAACAACTTCTAAAACAACTTTATCAGTTTCAATATCACAGATCACTTCATCACGTGATACTGCTTCACCTGGTTGTTTGTGCCAAGTTGCGATCGTACCGTCCGCAACTGACTCTGGAAATACCGGTGCTTTAATTTCGGTTGCCATTATTTAGAATCTCCTGGATTATTCAGCATCGATCGCTAGAGCGTCGTTAACGAGCTGAGCTTGTTGTTTTGCATGCAAGTATGGTGAACCACACGCCGGTGCAGCTGAAGCTTCACGGCCTGCGTAACTAATACGGATTTGTTTGCCCGCTTTCATCACATCGTCATATAAACGAGGCGCGATGAACAACCAAGCACCTTGGTTTTTCGGTTCTTCTTGTGCCCAAATCAGTTCTTTCACGTTTGGATACTGAGCAAGAACTTCTGCAAGACGTGCTTCTGGGTACGGATACAATTGTTCAATACGTACAATTGCAGTGTTGTTCAATTCTTTTTCACGACGTTTTTCAACCAGATCGTAGTAAACCTTACCACCACACAATACCAGACGGGTTACGTCTGCTTTGTTAATGTTATCTACTTCGTCGATCACAGTCTGGAATGTACCGTTAGCCAGTTCTTCCAGATTAGACACCGCTAATTTATGACGAAGCAATGATTTAGGTGACATGATGATCATTGGTTTACGGATCGGGCGGATTGCCTGACGACGTAACGCGTGGAAGATCTGTGCAGGTGTAGTTGGAGTCATCACTTGCATGTTATCTTCAGCACATAGTTGCAAGAAACGTTCCAGACGTGCAGATGAGTGCTCAGGGCCTTGGCCTTCGAAACCGTGTGGCAGAAGCATAGTCAGACCACATACACGTTCCCATTTGGTTTCACCAGATGAGATGAACTGGTCAATCACCACCTGCGCACAGTTTGCAAAGTCACCGAACTGAGCTTCCCAGATGATCAGACTCTTAGGAAGAGTCGTCGCATAACCATATTCAAATGCCAGTACTGCCATTTCAGACAATAAAGAGTCATAGATCGCAACGCGCGGTTGGTTCTCTTTGATGTGGCAAAGTGGAATATAAGTTGAGCCATCTACCTGGTTATGCAGTTTTGCATGACGGTGTGAGAATGTACCACGACCCACGTCTTCACCAGTTAAACGGACCAGATAACCATCATCTAGCAGTGATGCATAGGCTAGAGTTTCAGCAGCACCCCAGTTCAGCGGCATTTCACCAGTTTGCATTTTCAGACGGTCGTCAATCACTTTAGATACCTGACGCTGCATCACGAAGCCTTCTGGAAGCTCACGCATTTTGCGACCAAGCTCTTTAAGACGTTCTAGATCACATGTAGTATCCCACTCGTCTGTGTATTCATGGCCCAGGTAAGGTGTCCAGTCTACGAACATTTTCTTGTTCGGCTCTAGAACCAGTGCATTGGCTACATGTTTACCGGCTTCAAGATCAGAACGGTATTGTTCAACCATTTGATCTGCAGTTGCGCGATCAAGTACACCTTCTTGAACCAGTTTGTCAGCATAAAGCGTACGAGTGGTCGCTTTTTTGTTGATCACCTGGTACATCATTGGCTGAGTTGCAGCTGGTTCGTCCGCTTCATTATGACCACGACGACGGTAACAGAACATATCGATCACGACGTCTTTACGGAAAGTATGACGGAAGTCATGTGCAAGCTGAGCAACAAATAATACAGCTTCCGGATCATCACCATTTACATGGAAGATCGGTGCCTGGATCATTTTCGCGATATCAGTACAGTATTCTGTAGAACGCGCATCACGTGGATCAGATGTGGTGAAACCAACCTGGTTGTTCACTACGATATGAACTGTACCACCTACTGTGTAACCACGAGTCTGTGACATCTGGAAGGTTTCTTGGTTTACGCCTTGACCTGCAAATGCAGCATCACCGTGAACAATCACTGGTAACACGTCATCGCCGCCAATGTCTTTACGACGGACTTGACGTGCACGTACAGAACCTTCAACTACAGGTCCAACGATTTCAAGGTGAGATGGGTTAAACGCCAATGCCAAGTGAACTTCACCACCTGGAGTCATCACGTTAGAAGAGAAACCTTGGTGATACTTAACATCACCAGAACCTTTCTTGTGTAGTGATTTGCCTTCGAACTCACCGAACAGGTCAGCCGGGTTTTTACCCATGATGTTAACCAGAAGGTTCAGACGACCACGATGTGGCATACCGATTACAACTTCTTTACAGCCTACAGAACCGGCACGCTGGATCAATTCATTCACCATAGGAATGAAAGACTCACCACCTTCAACACCAAAACGTTTTGCACCCACGAATTTATTACCGAGGTATTTTTCCAGACCTTCAGCCGCAGTTAAACGTTCAAGAACATGTTTTTTCTGATCAGCACTCAGGCCATATTGACCACGTGCGCTTTCAAGACGTTGCTGGATCCAGCGTTTTTCTTTGGTATCCACGATATGCATGTATTCAGCACCGATAGAGCTACAGTAAGTCGCTTCCATCGCTTGGACCATTTCGCCCAAAGTCGCTGCTTCCTTACCAATCGCAAGGTTACCGGTATTGAATATAGTGTCCAGATCAGACTGAGTTAAACCGTGCGCAGAAAGATCAAGATCTGGCACAACTTCGCGTTTAGCCAGACCTAATGGATCCAGTTTTGCTTTTTGGTGGCCACGGTTACGGTACGCAGCAATCAGCTGTAAAACGCCAATTTGACGACGTTCATGCTCTGAACTTACTGTCGATTGGATAACAGGCTGAATACGGCTTGAATTGCGACCTAAAAGTAGGAATTGCTCACGTACATTGCTGTGTGGTTGATCACCTTTTGGGAATTTATCGAAGTACGCTCTCCAGTCAGCACCCACTGAGTCTGGAGCAGTGAGGTACTGCTCATAAAGTTCTTCAATATACGCTGCACTATCAGCGGAAAGTTCAGTGTCAAGACGCAGAGCGTCAGCAACTTCTTGCATTTGTGGACCCATTTCCTATTGCAAAAACATTTTCAGGATGCTTTTTAAGCAAAACCCAGGATTAGTAATGTCAAATTGATAATTCAACATTAGTCCCCCATAAGGCATAAGCCATGAGGCGTTATCACCACACCAAGAAAATTCTTGATATGTTTAATGAACAATAACGCCCCTCAGCGGCATCATCACTCATTGAATACCCGATCGTGACCGAGCAATTTTTTGCAAATCGACTTAGAAAAAACAAAGATTTAAACTATATTTTTTCTAAAGCGACTTTGACTTACATTTATATACCAGTCTCTACTTTTTCCGTGTTTAAAAAATGTACACCGGCCCACACATTTTTTAAATATGGTCTTGTGCTAAATGCTATCACGATCTCGACTAATCAATTGATTTTTTTGACGAGAAACGCATGTTTTTTAGTCAAATACTTCCGTCAGAAATTACTCTAACATAGGGAGCTTTAAATGAAAAACACATTCAGCGTAGACTAAAGTCCTACATCTTTTTGATAAACAAAAAGAGAGTAAATCTTCCAATCCACTCCCTTTACAACTTTGCGTTATATAATAACATTATTGAAAACCTTTTTCAGTCCAGAATTACATCTAAAAATCATAAATACCTTAGACAACATCATAATAGTGCATAAATCCGACCAAAATGCTCTGCAATGATTCATCACCCGATTTGATCATATGAGATACAGTACCAATAACAGCTGTTTTCACTACTACTGTTCATTTATGGAGCCCTATAAAGCAAAAAGCACACCAAGTGGTGTGCTTTTTGAAAAACTGTTGATTGCAGTCTAAATTAGCCAGCCATATCTAGAAGCATGTTACGGATGTGACCGATTGCTTTAGTAGGGTTCAAGCCTTTAGGACATACAGATACACAGTTCATGATGCCTTTACAACGGAACAGCGAGAATGGGTCGTCAAGACGAGCCAAACGCTCTTGAGTTGCTGTATCACGTGAGTCAATGATGAAGCGGTAAGCATTCAACAATGCTGAAGGACCCAAGAACTTATCAGGATTCCACCAGAATGACGGACATGAAGTTGAACAGCATGCACAAAGAATACATTCGTACAGACCATCAAGATGTTCACGTTCTTCAGGAGACTGTAGACGCTCTTTAGGCGGTGCAGGCTGATTATTAATCAAGAACGGATGAATTTTGTTGTACTGATCGTAGAACTGATTCATGTCTACAACAAGGTCTTTAACTACTGGAAGACCTGGCAGTGGACGGATTGTGATTGTTTCTGGTAAATCATTCAGGTTCCACAGACATGCAAGACCGTTTTTACCATTGATGTTTACACCATCAGAACCACAAATACCTTCACGACATGAGCGACGGAACGTTAAAGATTCGTCTTGTACTTTTAATGCCAGAAGTGCATCAAGCAACATACGGTGCTTATCAGTCAGTTCAAGCTTAAAAGTTTGCATATACGGTGCTTTATCCTTATCAGGATCGTAGCGGTAGATATGAAATGTACGAGTACCTCTACTCATCTTTAATCTCCTGATTAGAATGTACGTGGTTTAGGTGGAATCGCATCAACCGACAATGGACGGTAACGCACTGGCTTATACTCAAGACGGTTGTCCGCAGAGAACCATAATGTGTGCTTCATCCACTCATCATCACGACGACCGTATGGGTATGCAGGATGGTCAGGAGACTCTTCAAAGTCTACCACCGTATGCGCACCACGGCATTCTTTACGCGCTGCAGCTGAAATTAGAGTCGCTTTAGCAACTTCATACAAGTTTTCAACTTCAAGTGCTTCAATACGTGCTGTGTTGAATACTTTAGATTTGTCTTTCAAGTGAATGTTGCGCACGCGCGGTTCAATTGCAAGAATCTGTTTCACACCTTCTTCAAGAAGTGCAGATGTACGGAATACACCAGCGTGGTCTTGAACGATGTCACGAATCGCATCAGCAACTTCTTGAGCATTTTCACCTGTAGTTGATTCGTCAAGTTTACGAATACGGGCAACAGTTTGCTCAAGTACAGTTGTAGGAAGCGGTTCATATTCATCACCGTGGTGTTTAGTCACATAATCGATTATGTGCTGACCGGCAGCCTTACCAAATACAACCAAGTCAAGCAGTGAGTTTGTACCTAGACGGTTTGCACCATGTACAGATACACAAGAACATTCACCAATCGCATAGAAACCTTTCACTGGTTTAGTGAAGTTACGGCCTTCTTGGTTAGTAGAGTATGTATCAGTATTTTTATCGTAGTGAGTAACCAGTGCTTCAGTTTCTGGAGACTCTGGAACAACAACCTGACCATGAATATTCGTAGGAATACCACCCATTTGATAATGGATTGTTGGCACTACTGGAATTGGCTCTTTGGTGATATCAACGTTCGCGAATTTCTTACCAATCTCAAATACAGATGGCAGACGTTTCATGATGGTGTCAGCACCCAGGTGCGTCATATCAAGAAGGATATAATCACCTTTAGGACCACAGCCACGACCTTCTTTGATCTCTTGATCCATAGAACGTGATACGAAGTCACGAGGAGCCAAGTCTTTCAGAGTCGGTGCATAACGTTCCATAAACGGTTCGCCGTCTTTGTTACGAAGGATTGCACCTTCACCACGACAACCTTCAGTCAACAGTACGCCTGCGCCCGCAACACCTGTAGGGTGGAATTGCCAGAATTCCATATCTTGCAAGGGAATGCCTGCACGAGCTGCCATACCAAGACCGTCACCAGTGTTGATATATGCGTTAGTAGATGCACGGTAAACACGCCCAGCGCCACCTGTAGCGAACAATGTAGCTTTCGCCTGGAATACGGCAATTTTACCAGTTTCCTGGTCAATTGCTGTTACACCTAGTACATCACCAGCTTCGTTACGGATCAGGTCAAGCGCGATCCATTCAACGAAGAACTGAGTACCCATTTTCACATTGCTTTGATAAAGCGTATGAAGAAGCGCGTGACCTGTACGGTCGGCTGCAGCACATGCACGTGGAACTGCTTTTTCACCGTAGTTTGCAGAGTGACCACCAAATGGACGTTGGTAAATCGTACCGTCTGCGTTACGGTCAAATGGCATACCTAAATGTTCTAATTCGTATACCACTTGCGGTGCTTCGCGAGTCATAAACTCGATCGCGTCTTGGTCACCTAACCAGTCAGAACCTTTAACTGTGTCGTAGAAGTGGTAATGCCAGTTATCTTCTTGCATGTTACCAAGAGATGCACCGATACCACCCTGCGCTGCTACAGTGTGAGAACGTGTTGGGAATACTTTAGTCAGTACCGCAACTTTCAAACCTGCTTGAGCAAGTTGGTAAGAAGCGCGCATACCAGAACCACCACCACCAACGATAACTGCATCGAAAGTTTCGTGTGGAATATTTGTGTAATCTTCTTTAGGGGTTATAGCGCCCATGATTGTTTCCTATCAATTCGCCCAAAAAATCTGGATTGCCCAGATCGCATATGCAAATACAGCAATAATCACTGCTGAAGTCAGTACAAGGCGTAAACCTGATGCTGATGGACCCATTTGACGAGTAGTCACATAGTCAGTGAATACCTGCCACATACCGATCCATGCATGCGCAACAAGAGATAAGACTGCCAACAAAGACATGATCTTCATTGGAACTGTCATCATAAAGCCGTACCATTGCTCGTAGTTGAAGCCACCATTCAGTAGGATCCAACCAAACACCACAACGGTATAAACAGCTAGAACTACAGCACTAATGCGTTGGACAAACCAATCACGAGAACCTGAACCTGTTAAACCAGTAGCACTTTTCATTAGAGTACGATCCATACAAATGCTGCAACAATACCGATTGCAGACAAGATTAATGAAATAGTAGCTGCAGTACGACCGCTTTGCAGTTCTTCTGCAACGCCGATATCTGCAAGTAAGTGCTTAATACCAGTGAATAAATGATAAATTAAGCCGGCTACAAATACCCATACGATAAAGCGAACAAAGAAACCGTTAAAGATTTCCTGCACTTCAGCAAAACCTTCTGCTGAAGACAATGATTTATCCAACAGCCACAAAAGGACCGGTACGAGTAAAAATACGATGACACCTGAAAGACGGTGTAGAATTGATGCAATAGCCACGGGTGATTTTAAGTTTACTTCTAAAACTTGACCCATGGACAAATTGACAGGTCTGTTGCTTTTCACAGCGGGCATCCTGTAGTTAAAAACTCCATCCGGAGTTTGTTGGAATTAATTCGAAGGAAAGCTGGCATTATCAGGCAAATACATGCCTAAACATAAAACGACACTGAATTATAAAACGTGAACTATTAAAATACAAACAACTGTATTTGACTTTTTAAACAAAAAACCTTTAAATAAGAATCATTAACAACAACTTTAAGTTCTCCCTTACTTGCTTTATCTTCATATTTTCATTCTAGATATTTGTTTTTTAATAATTAACTTGATTAATTTAGTCTGCTATTCAGCCGAGCTTAGACTATGTAGATTTAGACTAAAGATGAACGGTAAAAATGTAATTTTGTCCCTAAGTCCTTATTAATCCCAAGTAAAATCATAAGGATATATTTCACAAATAAATAATGGCTATTTATATAAAGGTATCTCAATTTAGAATTTTTGTACCAAAACCCATTTATCTCTTTGTAGATCATAGTTTTTTTGATGTTTTTAGACATTTTAGATTCAAAAAAACACTTATTTATTTTTGTTTAAGTTGTATTAAACAAAGTGAAGCAAATTTGCGAACTATTTTTTAGCCGATTGAAGACAGCTAAAAAGAAAATTTATTGCTTTTATTTATAATTCAAGTTTGAAGTAAAAACTTAAGGAAATCGATGTAAGTTACGAGATTTATATAATTTTAAGTTGCAGCCTTAAAATATTTTCTCAATTTCTCCTTTATTTTTTGCTAGGAAAAAACGCTTACAAATACGGCAAAGACTATATTTTTTTCTGCACCTTCTGTTCAATTTGACTTATTATAAAGGTTTGGTACTGTGATTTTATTAAACTTTTTATACCAAGATAAATGACTAAACCACTATGAGAATGTCATTTTTCATCCATAAGTATAATTGACAAAATTTCAGTAGCCACTAATCTTATAGCAAATTTTTGATCCGTCCGTTTTGTGCATTAAAAGATTGATAGGCAACTCGGATATACATTCACCAGGACAGGAGATCTATTGAATGTCTGAAGCAACTGGCAAGAAAGCCGTTTTACAGCTTGATGGCAAAGAAATTGAATTACCAATTTACAGCGGCACATTGGGCCCAGATGTAATCGACGTTAAAGATGTATTGGCTGCAGGTCACTTTACTTTTGATCCTGGTTTTATGGCAACAGCTGCATGCGAGTCTAAAATCACTTTCATCGATGGTAATAAAGGTGTTCTTTTACACCGTGGCTACCCAATTGACCAGTTAGCAACTAAAGCTGATTACCTAGAAACTTGCTACTTACTTCTTAATGGCGAGCTTCCAACAGCTGAGCAAAAAGAAGAATTCGACGCTAAAGTTCGTAACCACACTATGGTTCACGATCAAGTAAGCCGCTTCTATAACGGTTTCCGCCGTGATGCTCACCCTATGGCAATCATGGTTGGTGTTGTTGGTGCGTTGTCTGCGTTCTATCATAACAATTTGGACATCGAAGATGTTAACCATCGTGAAATCACTGCGATTCGTTTAATCGCTAAGATTCCTACTTTGGCGGCTTGGAGCTACAAATATACTGTTGGTCAACCATTCGTTTACCCACGTAACGATTTGACTTACGCTGAAAACTTCCTGTACATGATGTTTGCTACTCCAGCAGACCGTGACTACAAAGTAGATCCAATTCTTGCGAAAGCAATGGACCGTATCTTCACACTTCACGCTGACCACGAACAAAATGCTTCTACATCTACAGTACGTTTAGCTGGTTCTACTGGCGCTAACCCATATGCATGTATCGCTGCTGGTATTTCTGCACTTTGGGGTCCTGCTCACGGTGGTGCGAACGAAGCTGTTCTTAAGATGCTTGATGAAATCGGCACTGTAGAAAACGTTGCTGGCTTCATGGAAAAAGTGAAAACTAAAGAAGTTAAACTCATGGGCTTCGGTCACCGTGTGTACAAAAACTTCGATCCACGTGCGAAAGTAATGAAAGAAACTTGTGACGAAGTTCTTGGTGCTCTTGGCATCAACGATCCACAGCTTGCTCTTGCTATGGAACTTGAACGTATTGCACTTTCTGACGAATACTTCATCAAACGTAACCTTTACCCTAACGTAGACTTCTACTCAGGTATCATCCTTAAAGCAATTGGTATCCCAACAGAAATGTTTACTGTGATCTTCGCGCTTGCTCGTACAGTTGGTTGGATCAGCCACTGGTTAGAAATGCACAGCGGTCCTTACAAGATCGGTCGTCCTCGTCAGCTTTACACTGGCGAAGTTCAACGCGACATCAACCGTTAATTCGGTTAGCGTTGAAAGACGTAAAAAACCACCCTTCTGGGTGGTTTTTTTATGACTGACAAAAACCAACACAACCAAGATGTGAAAAACTTAAAATAGTAAACCTGAAGAATTTTCAATTTCTGCAAATTTCTAGAAATTACTCTTATATCGTTAAGGATTGAGTTTTAATGCTGCTTTACCTGCTTCCCTTCATCCTGAAAATGATTCGTTTTGATCAGTTTAAAAGCCGGAACTTAACTTCAGGTGAAATCAAGCTTTGCCAACAAGTCTTTGCTGACCTGATTGACTATTCAGCAGTCCGTGTCATGAATCACCCTTTCCTACCCTGGCAATCCAAGCATGTGATTATGGCACCAAGTGGTTATATTCACGTCCGCAACCTGAATTATAGGGACGATTATTCTAAAGAAAGCCGTTCTTATCAGGCGCTTTTCATTCATGAAATGGCGCATATTTATCAATATCAGCAGAATATTAATGTGTTGTTTCAGGGTGCTTTTTTGCAAGCCGCTTATTTTTTAAGTATGGGAAAATATAATCCTTACAAATATCAATTTAATCCCAACAAATCCTTTTTAGACTATAACATTGAACAACAGGGAGATATTGCACGCGATATTTTTCTAAAAAAAATCCCTAATATTATTTTAAAAAATCAGTTAAGCAGATGATATTGAATATTTTTCACTCAAGTATTCTGTTGATTTCTATTTTTGGAAAATAAACTCATTTAAATCCAATTGAGTATTTTTTTGCATTTACCAGAATAAAAAAGCACCATAATAAGTCATTTCTGATCATAACTTTGTATATCTGTTTCAATTCTCCTGAAACAGCTCTAGCATCTGCCTCAAATTTCGATAAAATAAGCCAAGTATGATATTTTTAGCTCGCAAATCAAGATTTAATGATCATTCGGTCATGACTTTTTTAATTTTGGCCATTTGGCATTTTGTTCGTATCAAACTGCACTCAGCTGGATAATTAGAATTTTAAAAATCAGTGATTTAGTGTATTCACCTATAGGAATAGGACTTAATTGGAATGAAAAGTTTTAAAATTGCGATTGCTCAATTCTCTCCACATGTGGGCAATTTAGATGCAAATACGCAGACAATGATAGATTTGGCAAATCAGGCCAAAAAAGATAATGCTGATCTTATTATTTTCCCTGAACTTTCAACTTTAGGTTATCCGGCTGAAGATTTATTAATTCGTCCAAGTCTGGCTAAACGTACAAAACTGGCGTTTGAGAAACTGACTGAAGTAAAAGATATCGTCATGGTCTTCGGGTTTGTCAATCAAACCGAAGATGGTGAACGCTATAACTCAGCAGCCGTCATGAAAGATGGTGAAGTTTTAGGGGTTTATAATAAGCAAACTCTGCCAAACTATGGTGTATTTGATGAGAAACGCTATTTTGGTGAAGGACATCAGCATCTGGTCTTCGAATATCTGGGACACAAGTTTGGTGTTCTGATCTGTGAAGATGTCTGGTCATTATCTACCGTTCAACAGCTGGCTCAATTAAATATTGATACTGCGCTGGTTCTAAATGCTTCTCCATACGAAGTTGGCAAACCGCAACACCGTATCGATACCATGGCTGCACTGGTCAAACAGTTGAATATCAATTTGGTGTACTGTAACCAGGTAGGTGGCCAAGATGACCTCATTTTTGACGGCACCAGCTTTGTACTCAATAAATCAGGCGAAGTGGCTCTACAAGCGCCTAGCTTTGAAAAAGGCTTGTATATCGCTGAATATGATGCAGAAAAATTAGAGTTTAGCAAAGGCACGATTACTCCAGCCCTAGAAACCATGGCTGAGATTTATCAAAGTCTGGTGATGGCAACTCGTGACTATGTACAGCGTTCAGGTTTCCCAGGCGTGATTCTGGGTCTGTCTGGTGGTATTGACTCTGCCCTGACTCTTGCCATCGCAGCAGATGCGATTGGCCCTGACAAAGTCCAAGCAGTGATGATGCCTTATACCTATACTGCTCAGATTAGTGTAGAAGATGCCACTGAACAGGCGAAAACGATGGGTGTAACTTTCGGTATTGCCGAGATTAACCCGATTGTAAATGGCTTTCTGCAAACTCTATATCCGTTCTTTGGTAATGCCCCTGTAGATGCTACTGAAGAAAACCTGCAAGCGCGCGCACGCGGTACGTTATTAATGGCGCTTTCTAACAAGTTCGGCAATCTGGTTCTGGCAACCGGTAATAAATCCGAACTTGCCGTTGGTTACTGCACACTATATGGCGATATGGTCGGCGGCTTCGCGGTATTAAAAGATGTTTATAAAACCATTGTGTTTGAACTGGCAAAATACCGTAACAGCATCGCAGAAACTCCAGTAATTCCTGAGCGTGTCATTACTCGTCCACCATCAGCAGAACTTCGTCCAGATCAGGTCGATCAGGATTCATTACCGGCTTATGAAGTGCTTGATGCGATTCTTTATGCTTATATTGAAGAAGATCTGAGCCAAGATGACATCATTGCCAAAGGCTTTGAAGCTGAAGTCGTGAAAAAAGTGATTCGTCTAGTTGATATTAACGAATACAAACGTCGTCAAGGGGCAATTGGTCCACGTATCAGCTCGCGTTCTTATGGTCGTGAACGTCGCTATCCGATCGTTAATGGTTGGAAAGCAGGTATCTAAGTTTTAACAAAACTAGATTAGCCATAATGCCCAAGTAAATGCTTGGGCATTTTTTTATCTTTAAGCAATAAATAGGGTTAAGAAATTAAAAGAAGATTCAAAAATTTAAACAGACAGAAATTTAGAAGAACTTTCTCTTAATTTTTTATTAATATTTTTATGGTACAAAAAAAGAGACCAAGCTGAGAGCTTGGTCTTTAAAAATGGTGGCTATGACGGGACTTGAACCTGTGACCCCCGCATTATGAGTGCGGTGCTCTAACCAACTGAGCTACATAGCCGTAAACTGTGTGCGCATTATCGTAATTTCAGGTTGTATCGTCAAGCATTTTAAACCACAAATGTTCAGTCTTTATGCAAATTAATCATAAACTCTTAAACTTTGTACAAATCATGCTTTAATTCGAAACCTATTAGCAAATACTATGAAAATTAGTATCTTTTTTTAAAGCCAAATCTGAATCGAAGTCGTATCAAATAATATTTAATCTTAAGAATAACTTGCTGAAGAAACAAAATAAAAAGTGAATCTACTACCTTTTCCTATCGCTATAATGCTTTTCCAAATATGACCAATAGTATCTCTGGATTAAAGCAAAACTGAAGATGACGAAATTCAAAATATACCTAAGCCTGCTCCTATTGAATTTTACAAGTTTAGCCACTGCAACTGTTATTCATCCAAGCAGCAGATTTTTAGGATGTGAAGATGTAAAGGATCTGGCTCAAGAAGTCATGCTTTTTAGACTCAAAGGTGCACCTCAGAAATGGATGATTCAGCAAATAAAGCAGCACTACGGTACAGCGAATGATATCCATGCTCTGATTGGTATAAAACTTACTGAAAAAGCGTTTAAATATGAAATACCACATGATCAGTTTGAACGTTCAGCCTTAATTAAAAACTTTGCAATTGATCACTATAATGAATGTGAGAAATCCATTTCAGATCATGATAAATCTAAACAAGAAAATAACGGTATTACCCTACCCTCGGAAAGGGAAATTTTAGAACACTAAAATTATGCTGATAGAAGCTTACTATTAGAAATAGCAGGCTATCTTTATGCAGTTTGATAGATTTTTTATTATTAAAATCTCAATTTTAAACCTGTCCCTACAGTTTTATATAACAGGGATTTTTTGAATCTAAAATTACAGGTAATAATACATTATTAAAATTAGATGGCTTTCTTAACCTAGTTCATTAATATTCTAAAATCATATTATTTTTATCTTAAAATATAATTATAAATCAAAAACTTATAAAACACACCAACCATTAAAAATTATTGCTTTGTTAAACATAATACTGAGGTATTTACTTGGTTTTATTTTTATAAAATACGCGCTATGATCAAAGTATAAACAACAATTCGTACACGATTTTAACGCGTCATATTTTTATAAAACTTATTTCCGATAAGGAGAATTCTAATGTCATTTGAACATATTTTAGTACCCGTTGACGGTTCAGAAACTTCCTACGCTGCAGTCGATAAAGCCGTCGAAATTGCCAAAGCATTTAATAGTAAAGTGACAGTGGTTCAGGTGCTGGCACTTGATCCCTATATTGCTGCTGAATACATTACAGCAGCTCAAACCAATGATCTGGTTGAACGTGCCCGTACCGCGATTTTAAAAACACTTGACGAAGCAAAAGCAAAATTTGCTGCGGCAGGTATTGAGGCAGAGACTCAGTTACTTGAAGGTCAGGTGATTTATAGCGAAATTGTCAAGGCAGCTGAATCCTTGAATACTGATCTGATTGTAATTGGTTCACATGGCCGTACTGGATTTAAGAAACTGTTCCTGGGAAGTGTTGCGCAAAGCATCTTGGGACAGGCCAATGTTCCTGTAATGGTCATCCGTAAGTAATAAAAAAATCCCCACTTCAATTAAGTGGGGATTTTTCTTTTAAAACAAATCCATCCCATTGAAACTGCTTTAAGCTGACCCGATTTCCAGCACATAGAATCCCTTCTGCGCCTAATTTTTGCTGTTGAATATTATGTCCATATTCATCCAGTTTATTGAGACTGATCTTACCTTGAGCATTCAGGACACGATGCCAAGGCAAATCGGTTTCTGTATCAAGCTGACTTAAAACCCTACCTACCAGACGTGCATGTTTAGGCAAGCCAGCCAGCTTAGCGATCTGTCCATAGGTCGCTACCTTTGCATAAGGAATTTGGCTAACCACACTCAGAATCATTTGTGCCATTTCCTGGCTTGCACTTGATGTCATAGGCTTTCAATCTTGATAGAAACTTCTAACAATTAGAAATTCTCCGGATTCTCTAAACGCTTCACTTCCTGTACTTTGTCAGGATGATGCACTGTTGCTACTCCATCTGCATCTTTCTTATCAATCAGCATTTCTGGCTGGAAGATGGTGATGGTTTCATTTCCATTTGCATCCTCCCCTACAATATACTGAAAACCGCGACGGTTCATTTTGTGGCACATCCGCTGATACCAGCCTTTAAAACCTTGGGTTTCTTCATTCGGGTTGTAATAAAAGGCATTCATTACGGCTGGCAAACCTAGGCCACAAACCACCCCTGAAAGAAGCACCACAATAAAGGTATATCCAATCAGAATACTGCTATATGCTTCCAGTTGTGGAATATTGGCCACTGCCAGAATCAGGGCTAAGGAAATCCCGCCACGTACACCGCCCCAAGACAGAATGGTTAAACTGCCGTTATAACTCTTCTTGCGCATTCTAGGGAATAATGCAAAAGACAGATGGTTGGCCAGGAAGCGTGCCAAATGCAGAATTATGAAAGCGACAATCCCACCTAGAACCAGACTGGTGCTTAGATCAATAATGAACAATTCCAGACCGATCAAGGTAAACAGGAAGGAATTGATAATCCCCTCTACCGTATGCCAGAAATGGTTTACATCACCGATATCTGCATCAGCCAGAATTTCTTTCCATTTATTACCGACGATCAAGCCGCCGATTACACAGGCAATTGGTGCAGAAGCATGCGCCAGTAAAGCAACCAGATATGAACCACAAGCCAACAGTGCAGTAGTTAATATCAGTGATTCCATTTCATGCTTACCGCGCAGAATACGTAAAATCGCCAAACCAAACCCAATTCCGATCAAGACTGCCACGACAATTTCATAAAGCAATGTTTGCAGGACGGCGAGTACGGTAAAGTTTTCACCTTGCAGTACATTTAATAAGGTCATAAATAATGCAATACACATGGCATCATTAAACAGCGACTCACCTTCCAGCTTCACGATCAAATGATGGGGTGCGCGTACCGAACTGAGTACACCTTTAATCCCAATGGGATCCGTTGCTCCGAGCGCAGCACCGAGTAATAGTAGAACCAATATATCGACGTGGTTACCAATCAGAAACTGATAACAGTACAGCGCAATACCAAAGAAAACTGCACAGAAAACCAATGCCAGACTGGCCAGAATACCAATCGGCCGCCAGTGATTGCGTAAATCTGAAACCTTAAACTTCAATGCGGATGAAGTCAGAATAAAACAAATCACACCATTAATCAGGAAGTCATAAAAATCGACATGGCGAACTGCTTTCTCAATATTATCAATATTGATGCTAAAAAATGGATTACCCTGTAACAGGCTGGCACACCATTGCAGGATAAATACAAAAATAGCGGAAACAATCGGCACACCAATGGCTTGAGGAAAACTTAGAACACGTTTGTTGAACATGGTAGTGGCAATTGACAGAGCAAAGACCACCGTCAACAGTTGTAAAAAAAAGAAACTTCCCATTAGGTTTCCTAAGATTTGGCAATTTGCAGCCGTGAGCTGAAAGATTTACTTAAAATATAAGTTTAAAAAAACAGTATATTTTAGCGGATCAAGTTTAGTCCCATTTTTTTCGAATTAAGTTAAGTTTCTTTTCTATATTCACAACTGATGATTTAACATACAGTCTTAAAGCACTTTATTGCTCATCCCTCTTCTTTCTATTTAGAAATTTTCTCCTATGCATCAAACTGTCAAAACCATATTCCGTCTATGTCTCGCTGCTGTCATTTTTTCAATCACACTTTCCTTGATGTTCACCTGTGTTGCCAAAATTCAGGAAATCCTGAAAGCAGATCAATATTATCAGCAAGCTGTGAGCATTCCTTTAAAAAGCAATACCAAAGCGCAATATGTACTGGTGTCCAATAATCAACGTCCAGACAATGCGCTGTTTATCCTGATTGCGGGAAATGGTTATGTAGCAAAAATCAGCTGTGAGCATTATGCTGCCCTATGTACTGATGACTACAATCAGTCACATACCCGGCAGATTCAGAATATTAATTTAGTAAAAGTGAGAAATTATTTTTATATTGAAAATATTCAGTTCCAAGATAGTCGAACTGGTCAGATCACTAAACTTAGCTATTCCAAAAATGAATTGAAGCAATTTTATAATGATGACATCAGCAATTTAAAATATATTCTCTTTGCGATTTCGCTATTTGCCTTGGCTGCCTTATTTGTCAGTATCAAGATTTTGAAAAACTTCCGTCGTTTTCTGGAAAAATAACTATTCAATCATTAGGGGAGCATTTGCTCCCCTTTTTTGATCTTTAATTTTAGATATTTTGATTAAAAGTATCGCAAGCAGACATCTGACCTGATTTCAGGCCGGTATTAAACCATTTTACCCGCTGTGCACTGGTACCATGCGTAAAGCTGTCCGGTACGACACGGCCTTGTGCCTTTTTCTGCAGATAGTCATCACCGATCTTGTGTGCCGCATCCATTGCTTCCTGCACATCACCCTGCTCCAGGAACTGCGTACGCTCATGGTTATGATAAGCCCATACCCCAGCCAGACAATCGGCCTGTAGTTCTTGTCGTACAGAAAGCTGATTGCCCTGTGCTTGAGTAGCTTGTTGACGTGCCTGCTGTACCTGTGAAGAAATACCTAAAATGGTCTGGATATGATGACCTACCTCATGCGCTACCACATAGGCTTGAGCAAAATCACCTGCCTGATCATTGCGAGATAACTCGGTTGAGTTCTGTTCCCCGCTGATTCCCATCTGAGTACGCATATCTTTAAAGAATGCTGTATCAATATAAACTTTCTGGTCTGCCGGACAATAGAAAGGTCCCATGGCCGATTGCGCTGTACCACAACCAGAATTTACCACACCACTAAATAAAACCAATTTGGGTGCAGTATATTGCTGGTTCAGCTGCTGCTGAAATATTTGAGACCAGGTATCTTCTGTATCGGCAAGCACAGTTCCTACAAAATCGATTGCTTCTTGCTGCTCTGGCGTTGGATTTTCCAGACCCCGTGTTTCTGCACTAGAAACACCTTGCGTGACCTGCTTGGTGGTTTGATAGGCTTGCTGTGGATCAACGCCAAAAAACTTCCAGGCCACGAAAGCAATAATCAACCCGAGAATACTGATTCCACCGGCTTTGGCACCACCGCCACGACGGTCTTCTACATTGCTACTAACACGACGTCCTTTCCAGCGCATAGTGAGATTCCTTATAGTTTAAAGTCAGCTTATTTTAACGGGCCTAATTTATGCCTGCTTTGGTTTCGATCTGATTTTTTGAATAAAGCCAATCAATATAAATACGATTAACCCTGCCACAAAACCAATCACCAGATTAATTAATGTAGGCGTAACAGCCCCTACGATACTTCCTAGGTTAGGAATATGCTCTACATACTCAACTGAATCTTCAGTGAAATGATGAAACCATGGAATGGTATGGGCGATAATCCCGCCACCGACCAAGAACATCGCAATCGTACCTACAATCGTCAGGGTTTTCATCAACTTAGGGGCAAAAGCCAGTAATCCACGGCCTATACTTTGCTTGAAGCTAGATACTTGTTTAGTCAGGTACAAACCTAAATCATCAATTTTAACAATCATGGCAACGAAGCCGTACACCCCGACTGTCATTAATATGGCGATCCCTGCCAGTACGATGACCTTGGTGGTAAAAGCTGCGGCTGCCACGGTGCCCAAAGAAATCACTACAATTTCCGCAGACAAAATAAAGTCAGTTCGGATCGCACCCTTAATTTTCTCTTTTTCAAGTGTGGCCAAATCGGTTTCGATCGTAGTGAATTCAGCCTCAGCATCTTCTTCAGTCTTGGCTTTTTTATGCTTTAAGCTATGCAGAACTTTTTCTACGCCTTCATAACAGAGAAACAAACCGCCAATCATCAGTAAAGGATTAATTAACCAGGGCGCAACCACACTAATAAGTAAAGCCAAAGGAACAAGAATCAGTTTATTAATAAAAGAACCTTTCGCTACTCCCCACACTACAGGAAGTTCACGTTCTGCCCGTACACCACTGACTTGCTGGGCATTTAATGCCAAGTCATCTCCTAAGACACCTGCTGTCTTTTTTGCAGCCATCTTGCTCATCACTGCAACATCGTCTAAAACAGTCGCAATATCATCCAATAATATTAATAAGCTGCTCGCCATTCTTGTTATCCTTATCATCTTTAGACATATTTTAATGAAAATATTTAAAAAATATTGTATTCACTTGTTTAATTAATAAGATTTTTTTACTACGACTTTTTTTCTGGCTGACATTCAAAAACAGAATGCCGTACAATGTGGCCATTCGTTAAAATATAGATGTAGTACAGACTACTTTTGGAATAGATAATGAGTAATCAAGATAATCGTCCAGTAATTTTGACTGGCGACCGTCCTACCGGACAGCTTCACCTTGGCCATTTTGTCGGTTCATTACGCTCTCGCGTAGGTTTACAAGATTCTCACCATCAACATTTGTTACTCGCTGATGCTCAAGCCCTGACAGATAATGCAGATAACTTTGAAAAAGTACGTCGCAATATTATTGAAGTGGCGACAGATTATCTGGCTGTCGGCATTGATCCAACCAAAACTACAATCTGTGTTCAGTCTTGCCTGCCAGCCTTAAACGAATTGACTATGCTCTATCTGAACTTTGTGACAGTTTCACGTCTAGAGCGCAACCCGACCATTAAATCTGAAATTCAGATGCGTGGTTTCGAGCGTGATATTCCGGCAGGTTTCTTATGCTATCCAGTGGCTCAAGCAGCAGATATCACAGCCTTTAAAGCCACTGTAGTTCCGGTGGGCGAAGACCAGATTCCAATGATCGAACAGACCAATGAGATTGTACGTCGCCTTAACCGTCAGATTGGCCGTGAATTACTGCCTGAATGTAAGGCGCTGCTTTCTAATGTGGGACGCTTACCAGGTTTTGACGGCAAAGCGAAAATGTCTAAATCATTAGGTAATACCATTGTTCTAGATGCTTCTGATAAAGATATCAAAAAAGCTGTCAATGCGATGTATACCGATCCGAATCACCTGCGTATTGAAGATCCAGGCCAGGTTGAAGGCAATGTGGTATTTACTTACCTGGATGCTTTCGACACCAATAAAGAAGAACTGGAAGAATTGAAAGCACATTATCGCCGTGGTGGTTTAGGTGATGGTACAGTAAAAAAACGTCTGGAAGGTATTCTAAAAGAGCTGATCGGTCCGATTCGTGAACGTCGTATGGAACTGGCTAAAGACCCGGATTACATCATGGATATTTTGAAAACGGGCACAGATAAATGCCGTGATATTACACAGACCACTTTAGATGAAGTAAAAACAGGCTTAGGTGTTTTCCATTTCTAAAATAGACAATATTTAAAAAAAAGCCCTTCATATGAAGGGCTTTTTTTATTTAAGTCCAAAATGCGCAAAAATAAGGCAAGTTTCCACACAGATTCTTCATAGTTTTAACCTTACTTAACATCTATTAACATGAATACTGATGAGTCACATGAGAATGAGTCCTAATATACTTACATACAGTAAGCAATCAAATTTAACTCTCTCCACAGTTAATCTTGATTTAGTTTTGAAAGAAACTTCCTTTTTCTACGCAATGACAACCCCAATCATTGCGTTTTTTTTGTCTGTAATTTTTGAAAATATAAAAAAATCCTGCCAGATGAGCAGGATTTTGTTGTTGGCTCTTGAATATTAATATTTGAACAAGCCTTTTTCTAATGGAATTTCAATTCCAATAGAAGCACCGCCATCTTGACCATTTACATCTGAGTCACTTATCCAAGCATTAATTTTAAGTGGCATTTCTGGACGAATATAATGCGACCAGGTGACATCTAATGCTTTAATTTCATCATCAAAAGCAAAAGCAGCATTATTTGCACTTGCACGTGCAGACTGATTGACTTCAGCAAACAATACCCGGCCTGATAAGCGGTTCATCGGATCAACACGGATATCACCACCTACTGAAACCATCTGCGCATCACCACCTAAAGCATGTGCCAGCGGATAACCATGCTGATAAAAGCCATCAGTATAATTGGTATGGTTATAAGAAATACCGCGCACCTTGCCGTTAGTCCGTGTATCTGCCCATTCTGTATAAAGTTGATATGGCATATTTCTTACAGTTGCAGAATAGTCTATCCCAGCCAGATACATTTTCTTCGCAGGGAGACCACCTGCTTCATCTTCACCAACATATTGCCCATAGAAGCCCATAGGCACCTGTGTCAAAGGAAACAGATTCAGACGTGCATCAAAACCAGCGATCTGGTTCGATGGGTCAGGTTCATCCGTACCACCATTATCTTTATTCCCGACAAAAGCATCCCATAGTGAACTTAAGCTTTCAGGACGTCCTTCCCCACCCCACTGAATCGCACGAGAAGCACCTAGCTCCAAGTAAGATAAAGGTTGGGCAGTTACACGAAGCCCAATAAGTTTGGCATCTGGAACAGCAGTATAATCATCCAATTGGCCCGCAAAAGCCTGATATTGCCACGGCCCAATCCAGGACAGCCATTTAGTTTCAAAAGCGGTTTGTTCTGCACGTTGTGCCATAAATCCATATACTGGGCGGCTAGCATCGCCACGAATCAAGCTGCCATCATGTCCCGGACCCCAATAGGTCGGAATTTGGCCAGCAATCAGCCATTGATTCCAGAGTTTCCCTGCAAGATAAGATCCTTCCAGATTCACATCCTGATCATTCTCAATTTGTCTATCTTTTTCGGCATTAACTCGGAGCTTGGCATCCCAGTTTTCGCCACCTGCATTAAACTCTAAAGCTGCCTGAAATTGTGCCTTTTGCTGATCGCCAAAGGCTTGAGGAATATCTTTTGGATCACTTTCCGCAAATAAGCCTACTTTGAGCTGCTGATTGTCTGCTGTTAATTTTGCCAGAACTGAATCAATAACACGTTGTTGTACTTTGTTACTCACTTGTGCATTGGATAGAGCACGTTGAATTTCATCCCCACTGAGCGGCCAGGTCGAGGTACTGATCTGGATCACCCCTTGCTGGTTTAACCAGTTCAAGTCAGTACGAAGATTTGCATCATTCAGAACCAGCCCTTGAGCAAAAACAGGAAGCGAAAGCGTCGTAAGAAGTGCACTTAATAATGGTTTTTTTAGAAACATGGGATCAATATTCTCAAGTTTATTTTTGCCTAACCATAGATATTTCAAAAACAATATTCAATGGCGAAACTGTATCAGTATAATATGAAACCCTAGATTTAATTGACTTTTAAAATAAAAAATCGCTTCAAGAAATGAGATAGAAATACAAAAATGAAATCACAAATGTAAAAAATAGAATGAAATAATGCTGGTTTTTAATTTTATTTAAAATAAATACTGAACACATAAAAAAGGCAGTTTTAAAAACTGCCTTTTTTCGAATAAGTCATTAGTGTTTATGACGCATATGCGGGAATAAGATTACATCACGGATACTTGGAGCATTCGCAAAGATCATCACCAGACGGTCAATACCGATTCCTTCACCTGCTGTAGGAGGCAGACCATATTCCAAGGCTTCAATGAAGTCAGCATCATAGTGCATTGCTTCATCATCACCCGCATCTTTCTCAGCGACCTGCGCCTGGAAGCGTTCAGCCTGATCAATCGGGTCATTTAATTCCGAGAAACCATTTGCCAGTTCACGACCACCGATAAAGAATTCAAAACGGTCTGTAATATGCGGGTTTTGATCATTACGGCGTGCTAATGGTGAAGTTTCTGCTGGATATTCAGTCACGAATGTAGGCTGACGTAGTTGAGTTTCTACCGTTTCTTCAAACACAATTGTTTGCAGTTTACCCAGACCAAAACCTGGTTTTACCTGTTCTTTCAGTTCGTCCTGAATAAATTTTGCCAGGAACTCACTGTCATTGACATTTTCTGGAGTGAACTGTGGATTGTGCTCAAGAATGGCATCAAACATTGAAATTTTCTTGAATGGCCCTTTGAAGCTAAAGACTTCATCGCCATAAGGCACATCAGTGGTACCTAGAATATCAATTGCCAGTTTTTCCAGCATTTGTTCAGTCAATTCCATCAGGTCTTTGTAATCTGCATAAGCCTGATAGAATTCAATCATAGTGAATTCAGGGTTATGACGAGTAGAAACACCTTCGTTACGGAAGTTACGGTTAATTTCGAATACGCGCTCGAAACCACCCACAACCAGACGTTTCAAATAAAGCTCAGGTGCAATACGCAGGAACAATGGCATATCCAGCGCATTATGATGCGTTTCAAATGGACGCGCAGATGCTCCACCTGGAATCACGTGCATCATCGGGGTTTCAACTTCCATAAAACGTTTGTCATTCAGAAAACTACGAATACCGGCAACAACTTTGGCACGAACTTCAAAAGTTTTACGGGTTTCTTCATTCACGATCAGATCAAGATAACGTTTACGATACTTCACTTCAGTATCAGTCAAACCGTGGAACTTGTCTGGAAGTGGACGTAATGATTTTGTCAGTAATTCAAAATGTTCGATATGAACATACAGGTCACCTTTACCAGAACGACCGATATAACCTTCAACTGCAATGATATCGCCAAGATCCAGGCCTTTGATCGTTGCAAGTACTTCTGGCTCAAGCTCTTTGCGTGGAACATAAAGCTGAATACGACCGGTCATATCCTGAATCACGATGAATGAACCGCGGTTCAACATCACACGACCTGCTACTTTTACATGAACGTGTTCGCCAGCTTCAATTTCTTCTTTAGATTTATCAGCAAACTGGTCTTGTAAGTCTTGCGCATAATGTTCACGTTTAAATGTGTTTGGCCATGGGCTAACACCAGTTTCTTTTGCGTGGTCTTGAATCTGCTTTAACTTGGCATGACGCTGTGCAATTAAATCGTTTTCGGAAATGATTTGTTCAGAAGTCGATTGAGCGTTATTTTGCGTCATCTCTGCCTCGGATAAGATTAGTTAAAAAATAGAAGTTGCATAGAATAGCAGAAATCTGCATCAAATCGTAGCGTAAAGACTTCCCACACGCGGCTTTTCTTGAGAAAAATTTCTGGATATATGAAATTCTTAAAGGCAAATGATTTGCATTATTTTCAGTTTCGAATTTTATGATTGGTTTTTTAAAAATATTGCCAAACTTTTATTAGATGAAAGTCCAAGATCCCAAACCTTCTGCACAAATTATGCCTTTATATCCAGTATCAGCTTAGACCAATAGCTAACTGCTTCCTCAAAATAGACGTTTTACAATAATGACCATATTAGAAGGTGGTGTTTTAACACCCTGACCACGACTTTGCCATGTCCGATAAAAATGAGTAAAAATATGTCTAAAATATTGTTTTTTCATGGCTTGGATTCGTCAAAACAGTCCACGAAATTTCATGCAATTGATTCAATGCATAAATATTGTATAGATGTGGATTATCGCAATCTGAGTTACCAGTCGGTAGCCGATTTCTACCACGAAATGGTTGAAACCATTAAACCGGATATTCTGGTCGGACACAGTCTGGGCGGTTATTGGGCGCTAAAAATGTCACAAGCTCATCAGATCCCTTGTGTGATCGCGAATCCTAGCTTGCAACCGAATTTCCGCGATGATTATCCTGCGATTTGTGACAGTGATTTGCAGCATGATATTCCGCAAATGGGCTATCTGGAATTAGGTGATGAAATTCTGGATATGCATGCAGCACAGGCACAGCTTGAAGATTATATGCAAATTCATGCCATTGAAGGTGGTCATCATCGTCTGGAATATCCCGAACAGATTAACGACCTGATTCAGGAAATTGAATATCATTTTATCCGGCAATAAAAAAGCCCCAATAGTTGGGGCTTTTTTGATCATCCAGACTTAAGCAACTGCAGCTTCAGGCTGAGATTTATCATCAAGTACTGACCAGATGTCCAAGCCTAATTCACCATGTAAATCTGGCAGATCAAGGAAGATGCTCGCACCTAGAACCTGATGCTGACATTTTTCAACCAACTCATGTACTGCTTTTAATGTACCGCCAGTTGCCAGAACATCATCTACAATAATCACTTTTTGTCCCTGAACTTCTGCAGACATTTCCAGACGGTCCAGACCATATTCAAGGCTATAACCTACACCTACCACTGGAGGCGGCAATTTACCTGCTTTACGAACCAGTAATAAGCCTTTGCCCGTACGCTGCGCCAACAGGCTTGCCAGCACAAAACCACGTGCTTCTACTGCCACAAAGCTATCTACTTCAGCTAGCTTTTCTTCAGGAATGCTGGCAATCAAAGCATCAGTTAATGGACCCAGATTATTCATGAATAATGGAGTCAAATCGAAGAAACAAATGCCTGTTTTTGGGAAATTCTGGACAGTACGAATGTGAGACCACAGAGTAGTAGACAAATTGCTCATGGGAGATCTTTAAACAAGGAAGGGAATAGGTGAATTTTAAACTAAATTAACAATGTGTAACAACAACGACTGTGCAATAATAAAGCAGAAAATAATAATAAGAAATTGATTTACATAACTAAATTTATTTTAAAAAATATTTAATAAAGACTTTGCTGAGTCTAAGTTATCTGATTTTAATCATATTTTCTGCCCGACTTTGGTCTACAACTTAAAATCTAAGCCAGAAGCGTGTTTTATAAAACTAAAAATACAACTCTTTGCCTAACCTTAAATATATTTCTAGTAATGAAATACCTAGGGACTGCCCTTTATGCTGTTAATTTCACTGATTAAACTTTTATTCGCTTTACTTTATGAATAGAACTGCGTAAAAATTTAGCCAAATATGTTTACTATTAAAAGTCATATTCTTTAGGGTCTTGCCATTTGTGGATTTTAAGCTGACAGCTACAGTTGGTCAGTTTTGGAGAGTTATATGAAAAAATATCAATGCATCGTTTGTGGATGGATTTATGACGAGGCAGAAGGTTGGCCTCAGGACGGAATCGTTCCTGGAACCAAATGGGAAGATATTCCTGATGACTGGACTTGTCCGGATTGTGGTGTTTCTAAAGTCGATTTTGAAATGATTGAAATCTAATCATGTTCTTTTAAAGGCCATATTGAATGGTCTTTTTTATGTCCTTTATACCTGAAAAAAACTAATTTAAAAAAGCATGGAGAATCGTATGCATCCTATCGTCATCATTGGTTCGGGCATGGCGGGTTATGCTGTTGCCCGTGAGTTTCGCAAACTCAACCCAGACCATGAACTTGTCATGATTTGTGCTGATGATGCGACTAATTATGCAAAACCTACGCTTTCTAATGCTTTAGCAGGAAACAAAGCACCAGAACATATCCCTTTGGGTGATGCAGAAAAAATGTCAGCGCAGCTGAAAATGCGCATCGAAAAAAACACTTGGGTCAAAGTGATTCATCCTGAACAACATCAGCTAACTTTAGAAAAAGACGGTCAGGAAAGCACACAGGATTATTCTAAATTGGTGCTGGCTGTGGGTGCCAATCCAGTACGCCTGGCCATTGCTGGTGATGCGAGCGACGATATTCATATGGTGAATAACCTGACTGACTATAAAGCTTTCCGTCATAATCTGGCAGCCCGTGAAGATAAACGTGTGGTGATTCTAGGCGCAGGCCTGATCGGTTGTGAATTTGCCAATGACTTGCAGCATACTAATCATCAGGTCACCGTGATTGATCTGGCACCCCAGCCTTTAGGTCGCTTATTACCAGCTCATGTCGCAGATGCTTTCCAGCAAAATCTTGAAGAGACGGGCATTCATTTTGTACTGGGTACAACAGTCGAAAAAGTCTCTAAAGTTGAAAATGGTGATTATCTGGTCACACTTGCCAATGGCCAGTCGGTAGTTGCTGATGTGGTGCTGTCTGCTGTGGGCTTACAGCCGAATATTTCTGTCGCAAAAGAAGCCGATATTCATACCAGTCGCGGGATTCTGACAAATACAAAACTAGAAACCAATCAACCGGACATTTATGCAGTAGGCGACTGTGCGGAAGTAAACGGAATGCTTTTACCATATGTCATGCCAATCATGCAGCAGGCCCGTGCCCTGTCTAAAACATTGAATGGCGAACATACTGCAGTTCATTATCCAGCGATGCCAGTTGCGGTCAAAACACCAGCTGCGCCATTGACTGTCCTTCCCGCTCCGGTTGATGTCGAAGTAACTTGGGAAAATGAAGAGTTTGATGACGGTATGCTGGCCAAAGCCTTTGATGCCAGCGGTACTTTACGTGGTTTTGTCCTGCTTGGTGCCACTGCTGCCAAACAACGCCTGGCATTGACCAAGCAGGTTCCTGACTTGATTCCAGCTACAGTTTAGATGTTTAATACAAAGGACATTTTTTAAGCGAAATGTCCTTTAATCAGGAAATATATCATGCATAGTGCCCTGCAGTTCAATCATTCTCCGTATACCGCTTTCATGCGTGAAACCAAGGTCGATCTTGGCAATGGCATCGAATTGCACGTAGAAGTCGGAGGAAATCCTGAACACCCGACCATTCTGCTGATTATGGGACTTGGGGCACAGATGCTGTACTGGCCCGATTTCTTCTGTAAATCCCTCATTGATCAGGGCTATCATCTGGTTCGTTTTGACAACCGGGATATTGGTTTATCTTCCAAGATTCACCATAAAGGACCTCGCTTAAACACCTTAAAAATGATGAGCCGTTTTGTACTGGGTTTAGGCAATCAGGGCGCGCCTTATACGCTGTATGATATGGCAGATGATGTAAATCTTCTGATTGAAAAAATGGGGCTGGGTCAGGTCTATGTGCTCGGTGCCTCTATGGGCGGCATGATTGCCCAGATTCTGGCCGCACGTTATCCTGATAAAGTTAAAAAAATGGGCTTACTGTTTACCAGTAATAACCAGCCACTGTTACCCCCGCCTTTTCCAAAGCAACTTTTTAGTTTAATTGACAAACCCGCTTCCACAGATGAAGATGGCATTGTTGATCATAGCTTGAAACTGTTTAACATTATTGGCTCGCCGGGTTATGTGAATCATCTTGAAGCGATTCAGACCGCCCGTAAGCTATATAAACGAAGTTACCATCCAGCGGGTGTACTTCAACAGTTTTTAGCAATATTATGTACGGGTTCATTGCTGCAACTGGACAAGCAAATCCAACAAGAGACCCTGGTGGTTCATGGTGCTCGTGACAGATTGCTGCCTCCTAGTCATGGTAAGGCTGTTGCAAAAGCAATTTCAGGGGCTAAATTTGAATTAATTGATGGAATGGGGCATGATATCCCTCCACATTTTATTCCATATCTTAGCGAATTATTTGCTGATCATTTTAAATCATAAACATTAGGACACTATGGCTGCATTACCATCCCTAAGACAGCTGTCATACCTCGTAACACTGTCTGAGACGCTGCATTTTACAGAAGCTGCTCGCCGCTCATTTGTTACCCAGTCAACTTTGTCTGGCGGTATTATGGAGCTGGAGCGTTTACTCGGTGGCGTTCTTGTTGAACGCGATCGCCAGAATGTACGTTTAACGCCGCTTGGTGAACAAGTGGTTGCACGTGCCCGTGTTCTACTGGCTGATGCTCAGGACTTAATGCGTTTAAGTCGTGAAATGAGTGAACCATTAACCGGTGATCTGCATCTTGGCGTTATTCCAACCATTGCACCTTTCATCCTGTCGCAATTTCTGGATGAAGTGCATCAGCAGCTACCGAAAATCCAGCTACATTTACATGAAGCTCAAAGTGAGAAAATTGTAGAGAAACTGGAGCATGGTAATCTGGATATGGTAGTGCTAGCGCTGCCTTTCGATACCCGTAGCCTGAAAGTTGCTGAAATTGCCAAAGAGAATCTGTATCTGGTACATCACAAATCTGACCAGAATGCGGCTCAAGCCAAATCTCTGGAAGATCTGGACCTGTCTCGCCTGATGCTTCTGGAAGAAGGCCACTGCTTGCGTGATCATGCATTGAGTGCCTGTCCAATTGGTGAGCGCAAAAATGATCATCGCCTGAAAGCAAGTTCATTACCAACGTTGATTGAAATGGTGTCTGCTGATCTTGGTTTTACCCTGTTGCCAGAAATTGCACTGCATACCAATATGATCAAAGCCAATCCGGATCTGCGTATTAATCCAATCAATGCTGCACCAAGCCGTACTCTGGCGTTGGTCACTCGTAAGAGCACACCGCTACAAAGCGAATTCGATGTGTTATTACAAATTTTGCAAAAAATCACTGCCCACGATGCAGCTTAATTAAGTCCTAATAAAAAAGGAGCACTTAGATTGCTCCTTTTTTCTTGCCTGCGTCTTCTGATACAGTAAATTTTTATACATTTAGTCAATTAAAATGATCCAAAAACTAATTTTTAAACTTTAACTATTTATAATATATAAAAATTAAATTCCTATTTCTTGGGATTGGCAGTTAGAATAATTTAAGCCAAAATACATCTGTATATTAATTACTCTCAGGATAAGATTTCTTTGACCTCATTTTTGCCCGCACCCGTATTATTGGTGCAACCTTATCCACCACCGCTCTCTTCCAATCTTGATCTTGCATTGCTACAGCTCGGTTATCAACCGGATATGCTGTCCTATACCGATCATCTGTCTACTCAATCCCATATTGAACAGTATCTCCCCAATCTAGTGCTATATGAAATTCATGAGCAAGCCCAACTCAATCATCTGTATACGGTTCAAACCCGGATCCAGATTCCTCATCTGATTGCAGTTTTAGCTGATGATTCACTTGAAATGATCAATTTATTCTTGTCATCTGGCGTGGATCGATATCTGATTGCATCGCATCCTGTTTCAAAAATAGTAGCGAGCCTGAAAATTATCCTACGAGGTGGTTCCGATTTACATCCTGAATTAGCCCGTTATTTAGTGAGTCAGGAAACAAAAATACATTTTTTAAATCAGACTGAATTACAGATTTTAAAGTATTTCAGCCAAGACCTGACTTTGGCCGAAATTCAAAACAGATTAAGTCTGCATGATTACCAGATTTATGCTGCTATTCGTAAAATCTATCAAAAACTCGCGAATCCATTTATCCATTCTCAAAATTAACAAAATATAAAAAAGGCTGAATTATCAGCCTTTTTAGTTTGCATAGAGTTATTTAAAGGTTTCCAGCAAGGTACGCTGTGCATTATGCGGTTGTTCACCTTCTGCAACTTGGGCACGCACCCAGGTTCCATCTCCTTGTAACAACCAGGCCTGCTGATTGTCTTTCAGGTAATTTAATAAACCTTGCTGGTAAATGCGTTTCTTCAATGTTTCATCTTCAATTGGGAAACAGGCTTCTACGCGATTAAACAGGTTGCGATCCATCCAATCTGCGCTTGAACAATAAATGCGGGAATTGCCATTATTGCTAAAATAAAACACGCGTGTATGTTCAAGGAAACGGCCGACGATTGAACGTACCCGGATATTCTCTGAAAGTCCCGGCAAGCCTGGACGCAGACAACAGATCGAGCGGATAATTAGGTCAATCTGTACGCCCGCTTGTGAAGCCTCATAAAGTTTATTGATTAGTTGCAGCTCAGTTAAAGCATTCACCTTCACGATAATCTGAGCTTTCTTGCCCGCTTTGGCATTGGCAATTTCATTATCAATATAGTTGATGAGCTGGGCATGCAAGGTAAATGGAGCATGGAGCAGCTTTTTCAGCTTGGCCATTTTCCCCATTCCCGTCAATTCCTGGAAGATACGATGCACATCTTCACACAGATCCTTGTCTGTGGTTAACAAGCCATAATCGGTATAAATCCGTGCATTGCCCGCATGATAATTTCCGGTTCCTAAATGCACATAACGCACCAGCTTGTTATTTTCTCGGCGTACCACCAGAATCATTTTAGCATGGGTTTTATAGCCAACAATGCCATAGACCACGACAGCCCCCGCCTCTTGCAGTACGTTGGCAACTGCAATATTGGATTCTTCATCAAAACGTGCACGTAGCTCGATGACTGCAGTCACTTCCTTACCGTTACGGGCCGCTTCTGCTAGCACCTGCACGATCTCGGAATCTGGACCACTGCGGTACAGTGTCTGCTTGATCGCCAGTACCTGAGGGTCTCGTGCCGCTTCACGTAACAGCGTAATCACTGGAGCAAAAGATTCAAATGGATGATGTAGCAAAATATCCTGCTTCTGCATTGCACTGAAAACATTTTCAGATTTTTTTAGTACTTTAGGCAGAATTGGCGTATGTGAATCATAACGTAAATGTGGACGTTTGAAGTTAGACAGTAATCGCGCCAGATTAACCGGTCCTGCCACTTTATAGAGCTGGTCTTCATCCAGATCAAATTCTTCCAGCAAATATTCATAAATATGCTGCGGACAATTTTCAGTCACTTCCAGACGGACTGCACGACCAAAACGGCGCGAACTTAGCTCGCCTTTTAAGGCTTTGGCCAGGTCTTCAACATCTTCATTTAAGGCCAGATCGGCATTCCGGGTAACACGGAATTGGTAACATCCCGTCGCGGTCATGCCCGGGAACAGGTCAGACACATGTTCATGAATGATGGCGGATAACATCACATGATGTTCTTTACCATCAGTCAGTTCATCCGGTAAACGCACCACACGCGGCAATGAACGTGGCGCAGGAACAACCGCAAGATCAATCTGACGGCCAAAGGCATCTTTCCCTTCTAGCGTCACAATAAAGTTTAAAGATTTGTTGACCAATCGTGGGAATGGATGTGCCGGATCAAGGCTAATGGGCGTTAAAACTGGCGCAACCTGCTCCTGAAAATATTTTTTCACCCAGGTCGATTGTGCCGGTGTTAGCTCTCCACGACGCAGAAAACAGATATCTTCCTCACGCAGTTTCGGCAAAATCTCTTCATTTAAAATACGGTACTGACGTTCAATGGCGGCATGCGCAGTTTCGGCAATCTGTTCTAATACTTGTTTTGGCGTCAAACCATCCGGACTGCGACTTTCATTGCCCAAATCCAGTTGTTCCATGACGCCAGCCACACGAATTTCAAAAAACTCATCCAGATTACGTGAAAAAATCAAAAGAAAGTTCATGCGTTCCAGCAAAGGATGCAGAGGATCGACCGCCTGTTCCAGCACTCGCAAATGGAAATCCAGAATAGACAGTTCACGATTAATGTAACGATCATTATAAGTATATTCGGTTGGTGCCGAAGTCGTACTGGCTGCCGTATTCATATCAAACCTACGCTATTTTCAAGTCTTACTTATTGCTTTTAGTATGCTTCAAATTAATGACATTTTCATAAAAAAAGCCCAAATATTTGGGCTTTATCTTGATATTTTTATTTAAGGGATTTCAGCATAGCGCATATAACGCTGAATCATACGTTTACGTGCTTTTAGGGCTGATGCATTACGATGATCTTCAAAATATTTTGGATTGGTGAGAATCGCTGCCAGGAAGATGGCCTGATCACGCGTCAGGCTCTCTGCAGTCTTACCGAAATAATGTTTGGCTGCAGCTTCTGCCCCGTAGATATTGTCTCCAAACTCAATCGAGTTAAGATACACTTCCAGAATACGCTCTTTAGACCACATGCGTTCCATCATCCAGGTCGCAACAGCTTCCTGACCTTTACGCAGGAATGAACGCTTGTTGACGAGGAACAGATTTTTAGCCAGCTGCTGGGAAATGGTTGACCCACCGGCTACGACACGGCCTTCATTCTTGTTACGGCTGAGCGCAGTCTGAATACCATCCCAGTCAAAGCCATGATGGTGCATGAATTTTCCATCTTCTGCTGTCACTACCGCCCGTTTCAGATTGGTACTGATTTCATCATAAGGGCGCCACTGATGTTGAATGGGCTTGGAGGGCTCAGTCCAATAATCAATCCGCATCATCATGGTGGTATTCACCGGATTGGTTCGCCACCAGGCTAAACTTGCAAAAATCCACAGTTGAACAAGTAGAATCACACTGACAATCACGAGAAAGGTGCGGGTCAGAAAGGCTTTCATGTCAGCGCGTTACTCCTGAAAATTCAATTTTTCGTGTTAAGCTTATTCGAAATATACAATCACAGCAAAAAAATAGCATGCCTGAAAATTCTCCCCCAACAACACATCGCAAACTTGAAATGCAGCTCTGGTGGATGACCGCACTCTTGATCTGCATCAATGTCGGCCTGTTTGGCTGGCAGGTTCTGAATGGTATGGATATCACACAGCCCAGTTCTCCAGATGCCATTCGCTGGGGAGCAGATTATGCACCTTTAACGTATTTAGCGGAACCCATACGCCTGTTTAGTAGCATGTTTTTTCATTTTGGCTTAATTCACCTGATGTTAAATATGTGGGCACTGTATATTTTTGGTAGTGTCGCTGAACAAATTTTTGGCCGGGTCTATTTTACAGGTCTTTATATTTGTGCCGGCCTGATGGGCAGTTTACTCAGTGGTTATATGAGCATCCAGGACAGCTATGCCTTAATCGAAGGCGGTGTAGCCAATCCTGGCTTATTGCCGGGTGTTAGTGCGGGTGCTTCGGGTGCAGTCATGGGTCTCGGTGCCTCACTGACTGTTCTGTCTTTACTGCCGATGTTGCCCCGTCAGCCTTTTATTCTGGATAAAAAGACACTGGTAATGATCATAGGCCTTAACTTGGTGATGGGCTTTATGATTAGCGGAATTAACAATGCCGCACATATTGGCGGCATGATCATGGGGGCCGGACTAACAGCGCTCTGGTATCTCGGTCAGAAAATGCAGCGTGGCCGTTTGGTCAGTCTGGTTGCCTTACTGCTCGGCGTCGCTGCCTTTGTCGTGCTGTATCAATATAATCTGGCCCTGCTTGAACCGATCCGCCCACTCTGGCAGGAAATTTTACAAATGCTACAACAGCAGTTGGCGGATCAGCCCGCAAGATAAATCTTATTGATTCATCTCACGCAGGCTTTGCAAGGGCGGAATCTCGGAAAGATAACTCAGACGATAACGCCCGATCAGGGTACACAAAACTGTCATAAACACAGGCAGGATAATCCAGATTTCCCAATGGGGCTCGATGATCAGATCCATCTTATAGCTGGCAATGGCGCTGATCACTTCTGCAAACAGACATGAAACAATACCTGCGAATAGTCCGATAAAACCGATTTCCAGACTCATCATGGTTTTCAGCTTCTGTTTGGAACTACCAAAAGACCGGAGCAAAGCCACTTCACGTTTACGTTCATCCATGAGCAGGTTTAGACAGGCCATCAGTACTAGAAAACCGGATACGCTGACCAGCACAGCCAGAATGGTAATGATCTGCACCAGTACATTCACAATCCGTTTGATTTCTTCCAGAATCAGGCTGACATCAATAAATACCGTATTGGAAAACCGCTGAACCAGATTCACCAGTTTATCTTTATCTGTTTCCGGTACATAGAAGCTGCCCAGATAACTGCCAGCATTAGCATCCATGGTATTTGGTGCAAAGATAAAGAAGAAGTTTGGACTAAAACTTTCCCACTCTACCGTTCTGAGATTCACCACTTTGGCTTCGAGTATGCCTTCAGGCAAGCTAAAACTGAGCTTATCCCCCAGTTTGATGCCCAGCTCTTGTGCAGTATTGGCTTCGACCGAAACTTCACCCGGCTGTTTCAATCCTGCCTCCCCCTGCACAATGACATTATCCTGAGGATAGCGGTCCGATTGAGTCAGATTCAGTTCACGTCTTAAGGTATTACTCTGCTTGACCAGTTCAGCAGCAAAAGGATGATCATTTTTCGCCACCAGACGCCCGCGAATATTGGGATACAAGGGTGTACTTTTCCAGCCATTCTGTTCTAACTGAGCTTTTAAGTCAGGCATGTCAAAAGGCGGCAGACCATAGACAAACTGGTTGGGTGTCCCTTCCGGCAACTGTTGCTGCCAGCGATCAAGCAGGTCGGTACGTAGCACAGCCAGCACACTGATCAAGCTGAGTCCAAGGGCTAAAGCAGTAATTTGTAAAGCGGTCTGATACGGTGTCCGCACATACGCAGACAGGTTGGATTTCAGATTACGCAGCAGTTTTAAGATACTCCAGACCGTGAAATACAGTACGGCACAGAGCAGGATAATGGCCCCGATCACCCAAGCTGTCAGCAGAATATTTTCCGTTAAAATCACACTGAAAATAATCAGACTTAAGGTTCCGGTCAGTAACATCCACAACATCGAATGGACGGATTTTTCCTGCTGACGAATGACCCGAATCGGAGGGGTATTCAAGAGCTGAAACAGACTTGGCATGACAAAGCCCAATAACACCACAGCACTGGTCAGCATGGCAATTGGCAATGGTCCCAGCAGCATCGCCGTAGCAGAAAACTCAAGCTGCAAGTTTGGAATCAGCTGTAGCATAAGTTGCAATAAGCCATAACCCAATGCTACACCTATTACGCTACCAATCAGCATGGCGATTAAAAGCACTAAACCTAGCAAAGCCAGATAAGCGGCCAGAATCTGATTTTTGGTCGCGCCAATACAGCGCATCAGGGCAATATGATCCTGATTCTGCTGCACATAACGCTGCGCAGTTAAAGCAATGGCAATCCCGCATAACAAAATGGTAAGAATATTGGCCAGTTGCAGAAAAGTATCCAGATTGGCAATCGGCTTCATTAAACGGGTATTGCCTTCGCTGGCATTACGTAAGCGTAGGCTGCCCTGCTGTTCCAGTTCTTGCCCCTCAACCCCAGCATCTGCTTCATCTGAAGTTCCATTTTCAGATTTTATCTTCTGCTTGAACCAGGCTTCATATTGCCGGGTATCGGCTGGATTACCCGCCATTAATAAACGGTAATCAATCCGGCTACCGACCTGAATCGCATTGGTGCGCGCCACTTCTGACTGAGCAATAATTACAGTCGGCGAAAAGCCAGAAAAGCCGAGCTCCTGATTCGAATCCCGCTCGATTTTTGCAGTAACCTTAAATTTGGCATCGGCAATATTCAGTTCATCACCCAGTTTGACCTTGAGTAGATCCATGGCCCGTGAACTCAGCCAGATTTCCCCCGCTTGGATTTTGTCTGCTGCAGGTTGAACCTGTAGCCCTCCTCGTAAAGGAAAAGTCTGATCAATAGCCTTAACATTGACCATGACAAACTGATCATTGGTATAAGCCATCGTACTGAAAAATGTGACTTCAGACTGCTGTAAATCGAGCTGCCTGGCCTGATCACGCCATTCCTGAGCTAGCGGCTCATTATCAGAAAGTACCAAATCTCCCGCCAGCATTTCAGCTGCCTGTAAAGCAACGGCGTTCTGAATCTGTTCATTACTGAACTTTAGTGCCGTTGTGGCACTAATCGCTAAGGTCAGCGCGATGATTAGCAGATAAATTCCTGTCGTATTAAAACTTTGTCTGAGTAAAGGACGAAACAGATGCTGCATATCAGCCTCCACTCGCATGTTCAATCAGCTGACCATTGACCAGTTCAAAATGACGCTGGCATTGTCGGGCCAGATCAGGATCATGAGTAACCAGAACCAGCGTGGTGCCTAATTCACGATTTAACTGAAAGAGCAGCTGTTCGATTTCTTGAGCAGTTTCCCCGTCCAGATTACCTGTCGGTTCATCAGCAAAAATGATTTTGGGCTCACTGACCAGTGCGCGGGCAATGGCCACCCGTTGCTGTTCTCCACCCGAGAGCACTTTCGGTGTTTGCTGAGCTTGACGGTCTAATCCGACTTTTTGTAGCAATGCTAGCGCCTTCTGCTCAGCTTCACCATATTTAAAATATGGCTGTAAACGTAAAGGCAGCATGACATTTTCAAGTGCCGTAAGATGAGGCAAAAGTTGGAAAGACTGAAACACAAAGCCAATATTTTTTAGCCGGACTAAAGCGCGCTGTTCTTCATTCAAGTCTGATACCAGCTCCCCACAGACCGTTAACTGCCCGGCACTGGCCTGATCCAAAGTGGCCAAAATGCCCAGTAAAGTCGACTTTCCTGAACCGGAACGTCCGGTAATGGCGACCTGTTCTCCAGTCAAAATTTCCAGCGAAAGATCTTCAAAAATAGTCAGTTGTTTTTGTGAAAGTTGTATCTTTTGTGTCAATTTCTGGGCAGAAATAATCGCTTGTGGCATGATGGTCGAATCGTTGCTGCTTTGAATCATACGTGTCCTATATGAAAGATCTAAATCAGAAAAATCGTGTATTGCCTTGCCTGGTATTCTTTGGACTGTGCCTGATTCCTTTTAGTCTGTCGGCAAAGACCATTATGATTGTGGGTGACAGTATAAGTGCTGGTTATGGCATGCAACCACAGCAAGGTTGGGTACATTTATTACAAAAACGTTTGGACCAACACTATCCGAAACAGCATAAAGTGGTCAATGCAAGTGTGAGCGGTGAAACCACCAGTGGTGCCCTGGCGAGATTACCAAAACTATTGCAGACTCACCGTCCAGATGTTGTGGTGATTGAGCTTGGCGGGAATGATGGCCTGCGTGGGCAGCCACCCCAAATGATTCAAAAAAATTTAGCAGCTCTGGTACAGCAGAGCCAGAAAGCCAAGGCGAATGTCATTGTTTTTGGAATGAAAATGCCACCAAATTATGGTCAGGCATATAGCAAGGCTTTTGAAAATAACTATAAGGTGGTCAGTCAGCAGTATAAGGTCAAATTACTACCCTTCTTTATGCAAGGTGTCGCTGGCAATAAAGGCCTAATGCAACAGGATCAGATTCATCCCAATGCCAAAGCCCAAACTATTTTATTAAATAATGCTTATCCTTATATTAAAGGCGCCCTCTAAGGCGCCTTTAACTGGATCAAATCTTAAAATTTTCTTAGAAGTCAAAGAAAGTTACTTCACCGGTTTCAAGTGAATATTCTGCACCAACCACCTGTAACTTACCTTTAGCAATCAGGCTTTCCAGAACTGCAGAACCATGACGTAATTGATTTACTGAAGCAAATACATTGGAACGGACTGCATGTTTAGACAGTTTATTCAGGTCATCTTTCAGTTCAGTCTGCATTAGAATTTCAACTGATGGACGTACACGGTTCACAATCGACATCAGATTTGCAGATGGCGGCGTTGCTGGATTGGTTAATGCTTCAATTGTTGAATGAATAGCGCCACAATGTGTATGACCCAAGACAATTACAATCGGACAGCCAAAACTTTCTGCTGCGAATTCGACACTGCCGACTTGAGACGGTGCAACAATATTACCTGCTACCCGAATGACAAACAGATCACCTAACCCTTGGTCAAAGACCATTTCTGCGGGTACACGTGAATCTGAACATCCTAAAACAATAGCAAATGGTTCCTGACTTTCTGCCATTTCAGCACGTTGCTGATGCGATAATAATTTTAAATGCTGCGTTTCACCATTGACAAAGCGCTGGTTACCCTTTTTAAGACGATCTATAGCTTCCTGAGCTGTGAGCATTCTTTTTTACCATCGATGTTTTTAGTGGGAATATCTTACTGCTAGATTTTTTGAATGTCACTTGCAAAAAAAATTAGCTGTAAAATTTTTAGCGCTTTGATTATTTCTTGTTCTGGGAATTTTTCTGTGAAGTTCATCACGTTTTTTGGACAGTTTTTCTGCTTCAGCTAATAATTAACAGATGTACAATATTAAGGAATGCTTTAAAATAAGTGAAAGATTACGATTTGATTCATCTATAAATTGCAAATCGATAACACGGAAGTATTTTGAGCGTTTTTGCTCAGTTTTTTTCAGGGGACAGTGCTAATGAAGAAAATAATAAAATTGCGCTCAAAAATTATCTATTCCACTTTAGTCGCTCTAGGTCTTAGCCTATCTAGCCTGAGCCATAGCCAATATCTGCTTACGCCGCCGAAAGCCAAGTCTGCCGAAGTTTTACAGCTTTATCTGAGCCAGCAACGCATTCAGGCGGGTCTACAATCCAAAACCTTGAAAGTCGGTGATGTGACCTGGAGTTATAGCGAAGGTGGTGCAAAAAACAAACCCTCGATTATCCTGATTCATGGTCTGGCAGGCACACGCGACAACTGGAACCGCGTCGCCCAGTTTTTGACACCCTATTATCATGTCATCATTCCAGATTTGCCGAGCAATGGCGATACCCGGGTTCCAGCAGATTTTGATTTGTCTGTACCCAATGTCACTTCGCAATTACGTACCTTTGTCGAAACCCTGAAGATTGAAAAAAATCTGCATGTCGCCGGTCATTCTCTAGGCGGCTCAATTGCGACAGTCTATGCGTCACAATACCCTTTCGATACCCAAAGCCTGTTTCTAGTGAATAGTGCCGGCATCTATAAAATGGGAAATACGCCTTATACCAAAGACCCGCATGCACTCAAAGACCTGATTGTCAGTAAACCTGGTGATCTGGAAGATGTCTCCAAACAGCTAATGCAGAATCCGCCAGCGATGCCTTACCAGTTAAGACATGCGCAGGAAAAACTGTTGATTGCCCGTTCCGAACAAACCAGCAAATCGATTGATCAGGTGGTAATGCTTAACCGGTTGTATACGCCTGATACCTTTGCCCGTCTGACCCGTACAGTGGAAGCGCCTACCTTGATTCTATGGGGAAAACAGGACCGGATTATTAATGTCGAAGTGGTGAAAGAGTTATATTCTTTATTAAAACGTGCTGAAACTCCGGTGATTTTAAATAATGTTGGTCATATGCCGATTCTGGAAGCAGAAAAACAGGTCGCCCAACATTATTTGCCTTTCCTGGCCAAGACACAGACCCTAAAAAATCCACTAGCTGATAAACTCATTCCTTTTAATTAAGTTTCAGAGAAGTTATGCAGAAACATCCGATGATTGAGCAGTTGATTGATGCTCAACTTGATTTTCTTGATCAGGTATTTTCTCAATCTGAAACCATTCAAAGCGAGTTTCACGAGTTTTATATCTGGTTGCGCAAGCAGACGCTTAAAGATCTGTGGAGCTGTGAACTGATCAATCAGCTACTACAAAAGCAGATTCTTGATACTGCTGCCAGTTCTTTTCTGATTGAGCAGATTGCCGAACATATCCGGTTCGCACTGGTTCATCCAGCCAATGATACGACCAAAATTGCAGATGTCATTCCGGTACTGACCATTGATAAAATTGCACAATATGTGGCCAGTAAAAGTGGTCATCGTCAGCGCCTGATCAAAGCGGTGGTGAATAATCCTGCTTTTTCAGCCATGATTACGCAACTGATCCAGCATTCGATTCAGGATTATCTGGATAATTCTGTGATTGCCAAGAGTGTTCCGGGCGTTTCCCGCTTCATGAAAATGGGAAAATCTGTTCTGGAAAATGTTACAGATTCCAGTCTGGACAATACAGTTGCCCGTTATTTGCAAAAAAATATTTTAAAACTTAGCCAAATGAGTGAGCATGTGCTGAACCAGCACTTTGATGATGACAAGCTTTATCATTTTCAGGCCAATCTTTGGCATAAGATCAAAGACATGCCGCTGTCCGTGCTCAAGAACTATATTGAAACCCAGGATCTGAACCAGACGGTAAGTTTGGGGCACGAAATCTGGGATCATATGCGCCAGACGGAATATATACAGCAGGAACTGCATGACGGGATTTATACCTGGTATGTACGCAATCAGGAACATACATTTGATCAGTTATTACGAGATCTGAATATTGATGAATCGTTGATTCAATATGAGCTGAATGAATTGCTAACACCGATAATTCAGCAGATGATTCATCAGGGCTATTTGCGTGAACGTGCCCGTGCCTATCTAGAAAAATTCTATTATGCTGAAAATACCTTAAAAATTTTAAAGATTGAAGACTAAAAAAAGCCGCTCGAGAGCGGCTTTTTCATATCTATGAATTAGAATTTGATATTCATACCCACGGTGTATCTACGACCATCAAGTACAATGTCATAATCGCCATTGGTAATTTCTTTATTGGCAATGTTATAAATACCAGCAGTCAAACTTAAGTTATCTGTCGCTTTAAAGACTGCACCGGCATCAAAAGTACCATATCCCGGTGTCCCATTATCCATAGAAGTACGGCTTAAATAATCACTGGTTTTGCCACGGTAATTATAGTCCAGCCAGGTCGTCCAGGTATCTGAAACATCATAATTCAGACCGACATTCAGCATATGTTTTGGCATTTTATTCAAAGGCTGGCCTTTAAATTCGCCACTTTTTTGCTCAGTTTTTGTATAAGTATAACTTGTACTCGCGTGAAGATTATCCAGTACATCATAGTCTAATGTGAATTCAGCACCTTTCATTTCTGCATCGGAAACGTTTTTCATTTGGCTAACAAATCGATATGGCTTGCCATTTGCCGAACATTTCCATTCTTCTACAGGAGAACTATTTGTTGTCCCTGGCGTGTCACATAAACGATCTTCAACAATTTTATCTTTAAAATCAGATTTAAAGACCATTAAACTGCTTGTTAAGCCAAGTTCAGGAGCCGAATAGTTAAATCCGAATTCATAGCTCGTGCTTTTTTCTGGAGACAAATCAGGGTTACCAATGATGACAGCACTGCCTTTTCCTGTTCTGCTACCAAAACCTTCTGAAATTTGGCTAATCGTTGCTTGCTTATAGCCTGTACTTACACCACCTTTCAAAGTTATAGCATCTGTTAAATGATAAACACCATAGACACGCGGTGTAATTTCACCACCAAAGTATTCATCTTTATTGTAGCGGGCGCCCACAGTTAAAGCGAAATCATCGGTAATGCTCCACTCATTTTCTGCATATAAAGCAAATAACCAACGGTCGAGTGAAGTGACCCCAGTAATATCGGCTAGACCATTTGTGGTATCAGTGATTTTTTCTTTTTGATATTGACCACCCACTGTTAATGCATGGTTACCCAAAAAGAATGAGCCTTGTGTATTAAAGACTTTTAATTCTTCATTTTTTTCGTCAGCAACGGCACCACTATAAACTTTTTTAGTTGTTTCATCTTGATAGTATGAATCAAGGGTAAAATTATCGTAACGTGCTTTATGCGTTAAGGTATATAGATTTTTCTCATTTTCATTGATAGAGGCTTGAGTGGCAACATCCACACTTTTACCCAGTGTTGTGGTGTACTGCTGCCCTGTAAAATCATATCTCAAACCAATATCGTTATGTTCATCGACATTCCAAACCAGTTCAGTACCGAGCTTTCTAACTTTCTTCTCAGACTCACTTGAACCAGATTTTTGCCCTTCTCCACCGACAAAGTCACTTTCGTCATTCCCCTGGAAGTTACCATCTATACTTAAAGATAATTTATCTTGAATTAATGGGCCTGTGACATACATGCTGACGCCATAACTATCATTTGCATAATCATTATCAGACTTCGTATATTCAGGAGAAATACTTCCATGCCAATTACTAGCAGACGCTTTTTTAGTAATAATGTTAATTACCCCCCCCATAGCATCTGAACCATAAAGTGATGACATTGGACCACGTACGACTTCGATCCGTTCAATCATGTCAATTGGTGGTAAATATGCACCAATTTTCCCACCATCTGTACCATTACCATTCACTGCTCTACCGGCACTAATTGGTCTGCCATCAACAAGGTATTTCGTGTAGGTTGCACCCATACCTCGGATTGTAATCTCTTTATTATTGCCACCGCCTTGTACAGAAACACCTGGCATATTTTTTACAGCATCAATTACATCTGTATATGATTTTTTTTGTAATTCTTCCGCGGTAATGACTGAAATAGAAGCAGGTGCATCTGCAATATTTTGTTCAAAACCGCCCGCTGTGGTTACCACAATGGTCTGCAATTTAGTAGCTTCAGTCTGTAATGCTGCTTTTTGTTCTTCAGTTACCTGGTCTTGTGCTTGTACTGAAACAGCTAATGCTGAAAGCACTGCAAAGGCCAAAGTTGATTTCATAAACAGCTTACTCATATTCGAAGGTGCCCCAAAAGTTGATTTATGAAGAAATATTGCTGGAATTGTGACGCATTGTAACAAAATTAATTACAAATACAATCAATATTGATAATTATTATCACTATCAAATACAAATAAAAAAATACCCCGATCATTCGAGGTATTTCTTACAAGCTAAATTTTATTAGAAACTTATTTGAAATAAGCACCTTCAGCTTGGGTATGGTCAGTCTGGTCAACGACACGTGCCAACTCAGGAATGTGCTGTTTCAAGGTTGTTTCAACGCCTTGTTTTAAAGTCACATCAATTGCTGAACAGCCTTGGCAACCACCACCGAATTTAAGAACCGCAGTTAAGCCATGCTCAGGATCTTCAACCACTTCAACCAGTGCACAGTTACCACCATGACCTGCCAGACCTGGGTTAATTTCTGACTGAAGCACATAAGTAATACGTTCTTCTACAGAGGCATCAGGACCCACACGTGGCACTTTAGAATTTGGTGCACGGAAAGTCAGCTGACCACCAAAACGGTCTTTATTGTAGTCAATAACTGCATCTAGCAAGTATGGAATTGACGGAGAGTCTATATAGGCCGGAAAATCTGGATATTCCTGCTTATAGTCTGTAGGTACAACCTCATCAGGTGCACTATAAGCCATGCAACATTCAGCGCGCGGTGTACCCGGATTTTCTACAAACACACGTACGCCAATACCTGGTGTATTCTGTTTGTCCAATAGATCCTTTAAATACTCTTGTGCTGTCGGTGTAATCAAAAGATTTGGAATTTCTTCTGCAACCGGAGTGTTGCTGTTCTCAGTCGACATAACAATAATTTCCTCAAGCTGAAGCTGCTATTTTAACTGAAGATGCGGGGTAATTATAAAAATTCAACCAAAATTGTCGGATTTATTATAAAAGTCGCACTTTAGATTTGTTTTAATGGCATGATCATTGTCAAATAGATAGAACCAGAATTACTTATATGCTTGATTTACCTTTTAATCATACCGTCACTATTATTCTGATCACCTGTATTGTTTCTTTTATTGCTTTTTCAAAAGAAACGGTAATGAATCGTCTGATTTTCTGGCCGCCTGCGATGCAACGTGGTCAATATGACCGTTTCATTACCCATGGTTTTATCCATGCAGATGGCACGCATTTACTGTTCAATATGATCACGCTGTTCTTTTTTGGCAGCATTATTGAAAGTTTTTATCGCCAGTATTTATATGATCTGGGCTTTATTCTGTTTTATCTTGGTGGTCTGGTTGCAGCGATTTTGCCAAGTTATCTGAAACATAAAAATGATGCGCGCTGGGCCAGCTTGGGTGCTTCCGGTGCAGTATCCGCGGTTCTGTTCGCTTATATTCTGTTTGAACCATGGAAGCTGATTTTCGTGTTCTTTATTCCAGTCCCTGCGATTATTTTTGCTGTTTTATATGTGGCCTATAGTATCTGGTCGGGCAAACGCGGCAACAGCAATATCAATCACAGTGCCCATCTGTGGGGTGCGGCTTATGGTGTGGTGATGACGATTATTCTGGAACCACGACTTATTCCGCATTTCCTGAATAAACTGACTCAAATTCCCTTCTAAAGTTTTGAATGATTAAGGGATAGCCATTATCCCTTTTTTAATTATTCACATATGTAAATGATTTTCATTTCTATAAATTATGCTAATCTTGTCGCGAATTTAAAGGAATAAACATGAAATTTAAGACTTTAGCACTTGCCACAATATTAGGACTGACAACTTCTTTTACAGTTTCTGCACAGGTCACTTTCGACTATAAAGACCAAAATATTCAACTTAAAAAAGCTCCGAAAAAGATCGCAGTATATGACCTATCTGCACTGGATATCTTGAATGCACTAGGGCTTGAAGCTCAGCTGGTGCCTGCAGCAAGCTTTGCAGGCAATTTAAGCAAATACCAGCAGGGCAAATTCACCAAAGCTGGTTCACTGTTCGAACCGGATCTCAATGTACTAAAAACTGCTAAACCTGACCTGATTATTGTCGGTGGCCGTTCGGCTTCTAAAGCAGAGGCTGTTAAAGGTATTGCTCCGACTTTAGATCTTTCTCCAGATACTAGCCAATATATTGCCGATCTGACGGAACGTGCCCATGTCTTGGCACGTGCATTTGGTAAAGAGAACATTGCTACTGAAAAGCTTAGTAAAATCGCAACGCTGCAGCAACAACTGAAAAAGCAGACTGAAGGCAAAACTGCACTGATGCTGTTTGCAGTCGGTGAAAATTTTATGCCACATGCAGAAAATGACCGTTTTGGCTTTGTTTATGAATTAGCAGGTTTTAAACCGGTATTGGACCCCTCTGAACAGTCAAATGCACCCCGTCCAGAAGTAGGCTCTCCGGAAGCATTGAAAGCAGCGGAGAAAAATGTTCAGCGTATTACAACAGCCGTTGAGAAGAATCCGGATTACATCATTGTCCTGGATCGTGGTGCAGTGAATACCCAGAAATACACCGCTCAGGATAATATTCAGAAACACCCTGCCCTAAAAAATGCCAAAGCCTTGGCAGAGAAAAAAGTGATCTATGTGAATGCTGATGCTTGGTATATCACTGGTGCGGGTTTGGACAATACCGCTTTCATGTTGAAAGAACTGATCAAAGGCACAGCGAATTAATTTTTAATCCATTACTAAAAAGGAAGTTTCGAGCTTCCTTTTTCCTTGAAACATCTCGTAATAAATTAACGCTCAAGACTGGAATTTAATGCCAACCCAAGAAGCAACTTAGCAGCGATAATGTATACATCTGTATATTAATTGCTGTAAGTCGCGAGATATTTTGCATGTCCACTTCCCTAGACGGTCTTCAATTTCCCATTTCTGCTTCACAACAAAAACCAAGCACATCGAAAATCGGCCGTAACATTATTTCTGAAGCCTTAGGCGCAGTCGATCCTGTACATGCTACTGCAGCACAACAAGAAAAGAACTGGCGTAAGCAATATCCACTACACTTTAAACATCTGGTTGAAGGTGGATTACGCTCTGCGGGTGCAGCATTGAGTATTGCCAAGCAAGGTCTGGAAACCGCACATGCTAGCTTTGAGTTTTATCGTGATGGCCAGAAGCATCTACTAAAAGATGTGATGTCTCTGCCTGCGCAGAACCTGAATACTTTCCAGCTGAAAGGCCAGTCTGAAAAAGCTCCAGAATGGTATGTGCCTTACCATGGCAAAAAGCTGCAAGGACAAGCATTACTGGATCAAATCCAGTCTTGGGAAAATCGTGGTATCGTCGAACCTAGTCATGCCAATGTGCTACGTGAATGTATTGCCCATCCGGAATGGTTTGACCTATCCGATCGTACCACTGTTCTATTAGGTGCCGCTTCTGAAGCAGGTCCATTGATCTGGCTGTCGAAATGGAAAGCCAATATCGTCGCGATCGATCTACCGAATACCCGGGTGTGGGGCAAGATTTTAGATACGGTTAGTCAAGGCAACGCCACTTTATATGCACCATCAGTTGAAGCGCTGCCAACTGATACTTCACTGGAAGTTTTAAAAGAAAAACTAGGGGCTAACCTGCTCACCCAGATTCCTGAAATTGCCCAATGGCTGATTCAGTTCAAACAGGATCTGGATCTCGCGGCAATTGCTTATCTGGACGGTGAAAAGCACGTCCGTGTTTCTATGGCAATGGATGCCATTATGAAATATGTCAGTGAGCAGAAAGCCAATACCAGCCTGATGTATATGTGCACCCCGACGGATGTATATGCAGTTCCAGAAGAAGTGATTCAGGCTTCACAAAGCAAATACCAGCAGTTATCGAAACTGGAAAGTACTTTAACCAAAGGCATTTCACTGATTTCACGCAAGCATTTTTTCCAGAAAAATAAGCAGGATCTGTTTAAGGTTGGCGACAAGTCCTATGGTGTTTGCGACTGTCTGGTCGTTGAGCAAGGTCCAAACTATGCACTGGCTAAACGCATCCAGCAATGGCGTGCAACATTGGCTCGTGCCAGCGGGCAGCAAGTGAGCATCAATATCGCTCCTTCAACAACGACTTATTCAGTGACCAAGAATCCACTGCTGAAAGCTGCGTTTAATGGTGCCAGCCTGTTTGATGTAGAAGCGTTTGCACCTGAAACCACTAATGCGATTATGGCAGCCCTGTGGATTCATGACTTACGCAACTCTGAGTCTGTTGCAAATCCTGATGTACAACTCAATCACCCACTTGAATTGATGATGTCAGGCGCAAATCATGGCGGTTTATGGCGTGTGGCTTATCTGGCACGTACTGCTCTACCATTTGCCGCGCTTTATGGTTTTGCAACGGATAAACTGCCGAAGGGATTGTTGGGTAAGTTGAAGAAGTAATTTTTTCTGAAATAAAGATGAAATCAATTTTATTGGTCAGGCGACATGGATGTCGCCGTTAGGCTGTCTTGCGTATCTTTCACAAGCAGTGCTTGTAAAGATACTCAGGAAGTATCATCAGCCTAACAAAAGAGTTTTGTTACCTTGCGAAGTGCACTTCTCATCTTTCAAAAGTAAGGCTAAGAAATACTCATTTTTTACATTTAGTTGAAATTAGCTATTAATCTCTCTATTGAAAGTACTTTTACCCTTCTGATTACCCTCACCCCCTTGCGCAGCAATGCTACTCATCCCATAGGGAGAGGGAGCATCATCCCTTATATTTCTAAAAGCCATGAGATAATAAAAAGTCTCTTATTTTCAGAAAGAAAATCGCTATTTCTTAAGGCTAAAACTTTTCTAGCACCCATAAAAAAACGCTGCCTAAGCAGCGTTTTTTACATCGAATTTCTTAGAACACTTTCAATAGAATCCAGTACAAACCACCTGATAAACAGATCGTTGCTGGCAAGGTGAATACCCAAGCAGACAGAATCGATTTCACCATTTTGAAGTTCAAGCCAGACTTATTCGCCACCATGGTACCTGCAACCGCAGAGTTCAGAACGTGAGTAGTAGAAACCGGCATACCAAAGCCATCAGCAGCTGCAATTGTAGACATGGCAACCAACTCAGCAGACATGCCCTGACCATAAGTCATATGTTCTTTACCGATCCGTTCACCAACCGTCACGACAATTCGTTTCCAGCCGACCATCGTTCCCAGACCAAGTGCCAAGGCTGTTGCGACTTTTACCCAGGTCGGAATGTATTGCAGGAATGAATCCAGATTGTCACGGTATTCGTCGACGGTTTTTTCCTGAGCCTCGCTCATTGCCGGTAAAGCTTCTGCTTTATCCAGACGTTTAAACGCTGTGGTGCTCAGGTACATATCATTACGGAATTCTGAAACTTGCGTTTCTGGGACATCTTTAATATTGCTGTAGCTACCGACTTTATCACCCAAGTGATCCGTCAAGCTTGCCAGTGCAGGAACAACCTCAGCATTCAATTCTTTAGTTTGAATGTATGTGGTAATGATGGCACGAGCCTTCTCATCCGGAATATCTTCATGCTGCGGATAAATCGCATCAGCCGTTTGCGCAGACAACTGGCCAAAAGACTGGATATGAGCTGCATCCAGATTTTTGTTCAGTGAATATGCCAAAGGTACACAGCCGATCAGGATCAGCATGATCAGACCCATACCTTTTTGACCATCGTTTGAACCGTGCGCGAAGCTTACACCTGTACAGGTAAAGATCAGAATGGCACGAATCAGCGGTGGCGGTGGCTTGTTCCCTTCAGGTGGCTTGAACAGTTCAAGCTGCTTTCTGAAGATCTTTTTCACCAGCAGAAATAGCACTCCAGCAAAAGCAAAACCGATCAAAGGTGAGAACAGCAATGCTTTACCGACTTTCAGCACCTGCTCCATATCCACACCGGAAGCACCACCACCTGAATTTAGCAGGTAGTTCATGATGCCTACACCCAGAATCGAACCGATCAGGGTATGTGAACTGGAAGCAGGAATGCCAAGAAACCAGGTGCCCAGATTCCAGAGAATCGCAGCGATCAGCATGGCAAAGACCATGGCAAAACCGGCACCTGTGCCGACATTCATGATCAGTTCGACAGGCAATAATGCAATGATTCCGTATGCAACAGCACCACTGGCCACCATTACCCCAAGGAAATTACAGAAACCTGCCCACATGACTGCAACCGGTGCAGATAATGCATTGGTATAAATCACGGTGGCAACCGCATTGGCCGTGTCGTGGAAACCGTTGACGAATTCAAAGCCCAGCGCAATGAATAACGCCGTGCCTAAAAGAATCATTGAATACAGACCGATCGGTGGAATATGAGCTAAATCTGAGGTCAATTGGAAGCCGATATAGATCAGCGTGGAGATAATTAGAGTCAGAAACACCGGCATAAAAAATTTCGGTGTTGGCACATGAACATTGGCCGGCTTATCAGAAGGCGACTGTTGTGCTGAACCTAAGGGAGTTTGATTAGAATTCATGCAAGCAGGAATAGAGGATTCAAGAATCCCCATATTGTTCAATTAAATTGTGACAATTATATGACAAAGTGCTGTCATATAAACCAGTTTTTTAGACTTTCTCGTTGCCGTTTATCCTGTAACCACATGCTCTAAATTTTAAAAATATACAAATATAATCAATTATTTATTAAAAATAAAACGCTTGAATCGCCCAGCTTTATTCATGTTTTGCAATATATCTGATCATTCCTACCCGGCTGTCATATTTCCGAGCCTGTCATATTTGATTAAAGATTAGCTTTGTTATATGACACTCTGATGAAAGCTGCTTACATTTTATTTTCCAGTCGCACGCTTTTATCAAGAACTTTAATTTCCAGATTTCCATCTGTTTTCAACTTTCTATACCGGCTTGAGTTTCTTTATCAAATTTTCATATCAAGCATATCCAGCATTCTGTATAAGCGTTACAGAAAACTGCGCACTAATCTGTTAAGATTATTGCCGTTTTTGATGCTTACTGAGAAAGTTTGAATGTCCACACTTGCCACCCTAAAAGAACTTCTTGCCAAGAGAATTTTAATTATCGATGGTGCGATGGGTACCATGATCCAACGCCATAAATTGGAAGAAGCCGATTATCGTGGTGAGCGTTTTGCTGATTGGGCATACGACCTTAAAGGCAATAACGACTTACTTGTGCTGACTCAGCCTCAGATTATTCAAGGCATTCATGAAGCATATCTTGAAGCTGGTGCCGATATTATTGAAACCAATACCTTTAATGGTACCCGTGTTTCAATGTCTGACTATCACATGGAAGATCTGGTTCCTGAGATCAACCGTGAAGCGGCGCGTCTGGCTAAAGAAGCTTGTGCAAAATATTCAACGCCGGAAAAACCACGTTTTGTTGCAGGTGTGATTGGACCGACATCACGAACCACTTCTATTTCTCCAAATGTAAATGACCCTGCCTTCCGTAATATCACTTTTGACGAATTGAAAGTGAATTACATCGAATCAACCAAGGCCTTGATTGAGGGTGGTGTCGATATCATCCTGATCGAAACTGTGTTCGATACTTTAAATGCCAAAGCTGCGATCTTTGCAGTGCAGGAAGTGTTTAAAGAACTTGGCACTGAATTGCCAATCATGATTTCCGGTACGATTACCGATGCGTCTGGTCGTACCCTGACTGGTCAAACTGCAGAAGCGTTCTGGAACTCGATGCGTCATGCAGAACCAATTTCGATTGGTTTTAACTGTGCTCTAGGTGCAGATGCCATGCGTCCACACGTAAAAACTGTATCTGACGTTGCTGATACCTTTGTTTCAGCACATCCGAATGCCGGCTTACCAAATGCTTTCGGTGGTTATGATGAAACTCCAGAAGAAACTGCAGCTTTCATTAAAGAATTTGCGGAAAGTGGTCTGATCAACATCACTGGTGGTTGTTGTGGTACGACACCAGATCACATCCGTGCGATTGCTCAAGCCGTTGAAGGTATTGCGCCGCGTAAAGTGCCAGAAATTGAGCCTGCATGCCGTTTAAGTGGTTTGGAACCATTTAACATCACTAAAGATTCATTGTTCGTTAACGTCGGTGAACGTACCAACGTCACTGGTTCGAAAAAATTCCTGCGTCTGATCAAAGAAGAGAACTTTGCCGAAGCTTTAGATGTTGCGCGTCAACAGGTTGAAGCCGGTGCACAGATCATCGACATCAACATGGATGAAGGCATGTTGGATTCAGAAGGTGCGATGGTGCACTTCCTGAATCTGGTCGCATCTGAACCTGATATCTCTCGTGTGCCAATCATGATTGACTCATCTAAATGGGAAATCATTGAAGCTGGTCTGAAATGCGTCCAAGGTAAAGCAGTTGTTAACTCGATTTCCCTGAAAGAAGGTTATGACGAGTTTGTAGAACGTGCCCGCCTCTGCCGTCAGTACGGTGCTGCGGTGATCGTGATGGCATTTGATGAAAATGGTCAGGCTGATACTGCGGAACGCAAAAAAGAAATCTGTAAGCGTTCTTATGACGTGCTGGTGAATGAGGTTGGCTTCCCGTCTGAAGATATCATCTTTGACCCAAACGTGTTTGCGGTAGCAACCGGTATTGAAGAACATAACAACTACGCAGTTGATTTCATCGAAGCGACTGGCTGGATCAAACAGAACCTGCCAAATGCGATGATCTCTGGTGGTATCTCAAACGTATCCTTCTCCTTCCGTGGGAATGAGCCGGTACGTGAAGCGATCCATGCAGTGTTTCTGTATCACGCGATCCAGAAAGGCTTGACCATGGGGATCGTGAATGCCGGCCAGCTTGCGATTTATGATGACATCGACAAAGAACTGAAAGCAGCCGTTGAAGATGTCATCCTGAACCGTAACCAGGGTGAAAGCGGTAACGAAGCAACTGAAAAATTGCTGGAAATTGCTGAAAAATATCGTGGTCAAGGTGGTGCACAAAAAGCTGAAGAAAGTCTTGAATGGCGTAATGAACCGGTTGAAAAACGTCTTGAATATGCACTGGTCAAAGGTATTACCACTTATATTGACCAGGATACTGAAGAAGCTCGTCTGAAAGCCGTTCGTCCCCTCGATGTGATCGAAGGCCCATTAATGGCCGGTATGAACGTGGTCGGTGACCTGTTCGGTGCCGGTAAAATGTTCCTGCCACAGGTGGTGAAATCTGCACGTGTGATGAAACAGGCCGTGGCTTGGTTGAACCCGTACATCGAAGCAGAAAAAACTCAAGGCGAAGCCAAAGGTAAAATCCTGGTGGCGACCGTAAAAGGCGACGTACATGACATCGGTAAGAATATCGTTGGCGTGGTACTGGGCTGTAACGGTTATGACGTGGTCGATCTTGGTGTCATGGTGCCATGTGAAAAAATTCTACAAACTGCGATTGATGAAAAAGTTGACATCATTGGTTTGTCTGGCCTGATCACCCCTTCACTAGACGAGATGGTGTTTGTTGCCAAAGAAATGCAGCGTAAAGGCTTTAACATTCCATTGATGATTGGTGGCGCGACGACTTCTAAAGCACATACTGCTGTGAAAATTGCCCCTCAATACCAGAATGATGGCGTGTACTACACAGCTGATGCATCTCGTGCTGTAGGTGTGGCAACTCAACTGCTATCTGCGGAAATGAAGCCAAAACTGGCAGCAGACTATGCAGCGGATTATGAAAAAATCCGTACCCGTCTTGCCAACAAACAGCCAAAAGCTGCGAAGCTGTCTTATGCTGAATCGGTTGAAAATGGTTTCAAAATCGACTTCGACCAGAATGCACCATTTAAGCCAAACTTCATTGGTTCACAGACGTTCACCAACTATCCATTAGAAACCTTGGTGGAATACTTTGACTGGACGCCGTTCTTTATCTCATGGAGTCTTGCAGGCAAATTCCCGAAAATCCTTGAAGATGAAGTCGTTGGTGAAGCAGCACGTGATCTGTATGCACAAGCACAAGCAATGTTGAAAGATATTATCGACAATAAACGTTTCGATGCGCGTGCAACGTTCAGCATCTACCCTGCAAATCGTACCGGTTCAGATACGGTTGCTGTGACTGATGAAGCTGGCAATGTAACGCATACCTTCGAGCACTTACGTCAGCAGTCTGACAAAGTCACTGGTAAAGCGAATTACTCTTTGGCTGACTTTATTGCACCGAAAGATGTAGCTCAGGATTACCTTGGCGGCTTTACCGTTTCGATCTTCGGTGCGGAAGAGCTGTCTCAGGAATATAAAGCCAAAGGCGATGACTATAACGCGATTATGGTTCAGGCCTTGGGTGACCGTTTTGCAGAAGCATTTGCAGAGCATTTACACGAACGTATTCGTAAAGAGTTCTGGGGCTATCAAGCAGATGAACAGCTTTCAAATGAAGATTTGATTAAAGAAAAGTATGTCGGTATTCGTCCTGCACCGGGCTACCCTGCTTGTCCTGAACATTCTGAAAAAGCGCCATTGTTTGACTGGTTAGGTACGACAGAGAAGATGGGTACTTACCTGACTTCGAGCTTTGCAATGTGGCCACCTTCATCTGTCAGCGGTTTCTATTATGCAAACCCTGAAACTGAATACTTTAATGTAGGTAAAATCTCTGGCGATCAGTTAGAAGATTATGCGAAGCGTAAAGGTTGGACCTTGGATGAAGCGAAACGTTGGTTAGCACCGAATTTGGATGATTCTGTGGTTTAATCCCCCTCCTTGCGAAGCGATGCTTCTCACCTTTGATAAAGGGGGAAGAATCCATTCGTATCGAATATGAAAAATCCCCTCGAGTGAGGGGATTTTTTGTTTTGAATCTTTGAATCCCCCTAAATTCCTCTTCTCCAAAGGGGGACTTTCACGTATTAATTTAATTACATAACAGCTCCTCCCTTTTTAAAGGGAAGTTAAAAAATCACTTAATATTTTTTGATTTTTCTGATTAATTTTCTTACTATCAAACACAATTAGATCAAAATTCATTCAAGAATTAAAATTATGGACAAAATTGATTTACATAAAATCATTGATGAATATCTTCATAAAATTGTTGCATTAAACAAAATCATCCCATTTCAAATGCATTCTGCATTTCAAAATTTTGATAATTCAAACAAAAATTTTAATGAAAAAATTGAAGAATTTGGAACACGTATCACAGAAGAAGATGGAAGCCATGCTTTTGAGATTAATTATAAACATGCTCGCCTTATACATAGATTAAGCACTGAAAGAAAGAGGGCTCAACTAGCTTTAGAAATCTTACCCAAATCATTTTTGGTAACTTTTGTTTCTGAATATGATGCATTTTTAGGTCAATTAAATAACTATATTCTTAAGCATAAACCTGAATTACTTAAAACAGAGCAAAAAACCATAACTTTTGAAGAACTGCAATCCCTTAATAGCATCGAAGAAGCTCGTAACAAAATTATCAGTCAAGAGGTCGAAAATTTGTTGCGCGATAGCCATTCAAAACAATTCGAATGGATGCAAAATAAATATAATTTACAATTAACAAATGGATTAAATTCTTGGCCTAGCTTTATAGAATTAACAGAACGTAGAAACCTGTTTGTTCACTGTAATGGAATTGTTTCGGAACAATATCTAAAAAACTGCAATAAAGTAAATTATCCTCTAGATTCAAATATTAAAATTGATACTAAGCTTGACGCAGATAAAAAATATATCGATTCTGTTTATCAAACCCTATTTGAAATTCCTGTAAAATTGACCCAAGTATTATGGAGAAAATTATTTCCTAAGGATATTGAAAGTGCTGACAATAGTCTAGGTGATATCACTTATGAACTTTTAATTAATAGACCTCTTGCGAAAGT
>NZ_DDLD01000116.1:0-12523 GCF_002339435.1 Acinetobacter sp. UBA2581
ATAGATTTTAGGTGTAGGCTTCTTCATCTGGAAATTATATAACTGAAGAAGCCTTCAAGCATGGCTTTGTGCAACAAAGCCATGCAGTAATGTTAAATTTCCTCAATTCCCTTATTTTGAAATTCTCTTATTCAATACCCACGACAGTGGTTATATAGCCTGTTGTTAATAGAATTGATAGACCTAATAACATCTCAAATAAAATGGCATGACTAAGGTGTTTAGCGAATTTAGGATGTTGAAGACGCGGGGTGAAATACCATTTGTTGAAGGCAGCTAAAAGTAGAATACCTATAACAAAAAACATTTTAACCATGAAACCATAGCCATATGCGGTATTGATTAAGGTATTAAAATCTTTAATTAAAAGAAGAGCTACACTAGCGCCACAGGCGATTAATATCCCAACAATGAAAGCAGCAATACGTCCAAATACATGCATGCGATCTTTTAAAGGTAAACCACTTATTTCCCGGCTGGTTTTCCATAACGGATATAAAGACCCCATCCATAAAGACATAACTAGAATATGGATTGATAATAAAATTTGAGCAAGTAAGGTTAAATTAGCGACATGTCCGAGCTGGGAAAAACTAAAAATAATCGGGAGAAGTAAAACACAAAATATTGAACTTTCAATTATAGAAAAATGACCTTTGTTCCTGTTAAGTTTAACCACCATGAGAAGAAGTAAAAGAGCAAAACTAATAGAACGAAGAACGTATATATACCCCGTCGGAGTATTAACCAATATATTAATATACGTGGGGTCCACCATCCCTGTAATACCAGTATTGGCAAAACTACCAATCAGAATAAAAAATCCCAAGGTACTGGAAATTAGGCCTAATCCAGCGCCAATTGTAATATATTTAAGAATCGATTCTTTTAGTTCAAGATATTGTCTAAGTAAAAAATAGCAAAAGGCTCCACCAACGACAAAAGCTACACTTAAATATAAAATAACCTTAGTTAACCAAGTGGCCCACATCCAATATTCAGAAATCATTATTTTTGTCCATTCTAGAACAACATGCCAGCACCTCACTGACATGTTGAAAGGTAATCAATTCTTATTTAGTTGATTTGATAGTGAAACTATATTCACCATTCATGTTGTGACCATCTTTCCCCATTGTTGTCCAGACAACGGTATATTTACCTTTTTTCAGTTTCGGAAGAGCGACATCAAAGGATTTCTTTAAGTCATGAGTAACTTCATATTTTAAAGGAACATCTCTTCGCTGAGCATCCAGTAACTTAATATTCATCAACATAACCTCTGCACCAAAGTTAAGGGTCAAGTTCTTTGGTTGACTAAGGACAGATGCATTTTCCGCAGGAATCGCACTCACTAAACTCACATGAGCGAACGTAGTTGTAGTAGCCACAATCATCGTTGCAGCTACTAAAACATGACGTAGAGCAGTCATTTTATTTTGAAATAATTTCATTTACGTTTCCTCTTGATTCGTTAGTTCATTAGAGATGACTTTATAAAATCTGTATTTAATGAGACCACATCATCTCCTCTTATATTTCAATTATTAGTGAGAGACAGAGACAGAGCGATGACTTCAAAATTACATTTTTGTCATTTTTAAAATTTAAAATCTTTAACTATTAAAATAATCTTATTGAAAAATAATGATCATTTAATAAACAAATTATGTAGGTGGTTGATTTATGAAATGTAGTAATCATTTTGTCTAAGAAAATAGTAGCTATTTAATTTTTTATATTTTAGTTTAAATATAAACATGTTATGTTTAATTTGATCTAATATAAATTTGTGGGCTAAGCACATGACTCAAACACGTCCAAGAATGACCAAATTATTTGAACAGCTTGGTTTAGCTTCTACTGAAGAAGCAATTGCAAAATTCATAGAGAGCCATCAGCTAGCTGGAGATGTTTTTTTAACACAAGCAATTTTTTGGACTGATGCTCAACGTCATTTTTTAGAAGAAAAACTACACTCTGATGGTGAATGGACGACAGTGATTGATCAATTAAATGAGTCTTTACATGAAAATTCAGTAAAATAATTTTCCGTTAGTATTAAGGATCTACATTCTTCCCTGCATTGAATACAACTCATTCATACAGTAGTACTGTTTTGGAGATGGAATCTCTATTATATAAGTAGTAGATTCCTTACTCTGAAATTTGGATTATAAACCCTAATATTAAAAATAATCTTCTTTACCTTCTATCGGCTTTGTTGCACAAACATTCAAAAGCTAAACTTCTTCCAAGTTATCTAAATTTAAGTGGCAACTTGGGTGTGAGGTCGACCTAAATCTGTAAATTTATTTAATACGGCCACACGTGCATGAATCTCATTGACTTGGCTTTGAAAGTTTCTCGCACGGAGTTTATCGCCTAATAATTTGATGCAATGCATCTTGGTTTCGACCAAACTTCGGCGATGATAGCCTGACCAATTTTTCCATATTGTTCTTCCTAAACGTTTAACTGTTCGAAGTAATTCATTTCGCTCTAGCGAGCTGGTCTTTGTATCTTTCCAAGGTTTCGCATTTTTTCTAGGAGGAATCACTGCATGTGCTTGCCGATCTGCAATGACCTGACGGCATTGCTTGGTGTCATAAGCCCCATCAGTATAGACAGAGTCAATCTGCTCATCTTGTGGAATCTGATCGAGTAAATCACCAAGCACTTGTGAATCACTCACGTTATTGGTTGTAAGCTGAACTGCTCGTATTTGAAGGGTTTCAGCATCTATCCCAATATGAAGTTTACGCCATTGGCGACTATATTCAGGTTGGTGTTTCTTACGCTTCCATTCACCTTCGCCTAGAAACTTTAAGCCAGTAGAATCGACGATGAGCTGGAGACCATTACTGCTTTTTTGATAGTTAATTGCAATATCAATATGCTTTTGTCTTCTGCAGATGGTGGAATAGTCTGGTGCTGTCCAATCTAATCTACAAAGATGAATGAGACTTTGCACAAAGCCAGTGACCATGCGTAAAGAAAGACGAAATAAGGATTTGATCATTAAACAGCATTGGATGGCTGTATCTGAATAAGTTTGATTTCGACCATGTTTACCTTTGGGTTGAGCGTACCATTGAGTCTTGGGATCAAACCAAATTGAGAGATTTCCTCGATTTATTAATGCACTGTTATAAGAAGACCAATTGGTTGTACGATAGATTTTAGGTGTGGGCTTATTCATTTGAGAATTATATTGTGGAATAAGCCTTTAGAGATAGGTTTGTGCAACAAAGCCCCTTCTATCTAATAAATATACCAATAAGTTTAATAATTAAATTATCCACCCTTTTTTCTATAAAAAACTATTTTGATCAACTGTATTTTTTCTTTAAAGGAATAACAGTGTAAATTACATTAAGAATGTGTCTCTAACTAGCCTTGGAGTCATCTAATTATTTCATTTTTATTTTTTTAAGCACATAAAATCATAACAACTTTAATAGTTTTAAAAGATTAATATTAAATAAAATTTTTGTCATCTCAGCATAGACTATATATTTCGAGAAGATCTCAAAATTACATTTTTGTCATTTTTAAAAATAATTAATTAATAGTGCTAAAATTTTTAAGAGAGACAGAGAATAACCAAAAATTTCATCAGTTTAGTAGTCAAATTCCTAGACTCTGTTCAGTACTAAAACATAGCTTTTACTTCCAAATTATTTAAAGGAAAAAATTATGATGAAATTCAAAAACATTTTTTTGGGCTTATGTATCGCAGCCGCGTCATTGAATACATTTGCACAGCAATCCGATGAACACAAAGATCACCACCCTGAAAAAACAGCACCATCTGCAGTAACAATTAAGCAAACAGTTACCAGCACCACTGCTACAGATAAAATGGCTGCAATGGATCAACACATGAAGGCGATGCAAGCCATGCATGAGAAGATGATGGCTGCAAAAACCCCACAAGAACGTCAGAAACTTATGGCTGAGCACATGAAACTCATGCAAGGAGGTATGAGTATGATGAAACAGATGGGCAGCCAAAGCATGAATGCAAATATGGCTGACCGTCAGCAGATGATGGAAAAACGTATGGACATGATGCAATCCATGATGCAGATGATGATGGACTGTATGCCTCCGTCAGCAACTAAATAGTTACCCATGAATTAGGGGAAAGCACCATGAATCACCAACACCAAGAAAATAATTCAGTACCTAACTTCTGGTCTACACGTTATGCCATTGGTCTAATCGTGCTGGGCGGTATCGCAGCTTATTTTCTATTAACGGAACATTTAGCCCACGTTATCGGTGCTTTGCCTTATTTATTCCTTTTAGCGTGTCCACTGATGCATATTTTTATGCATGGTGGTCATGGGCATAACCACTCGCAGCAAAAAAAATCCGATATATCTGATAACAAAAAATAGCTCTTATCAGGAGATCCATCATGAATCATGCGGAATCGGCTTATGGTTTATGGACGCTGGTTATCATTAACTCAGCAGTTTTTATCATGTTCGCTTTCAGTTTTTTTAGACCTTCCACTGCGCGCGATTGGCGTACATTTGGGGCCTTTTCGGCTTTTATCATTGCTCTATTTGTCGAAATGTATGGTTTTCCTTTAACCATTTATCTGTTATCTGGTTGGCTTCAAACTCGCTTCCCTCAACTTGACTTACTTTCTCATAATGCAGGTCACTTGTGGTCAACGCTATTAGGTGAAAAAGGTGATCCACATTTTGGCATTTTGCATATCGCCAGTTACGTTTTCTTGGGCTATGGATTTTACCTGTTATCAACGTCATGGCACGTGCTGTACAACGCGCAACGTCAGCATTCTTTAGCGATCACAGGCCCTTATGCACGTATACGTCACCCACAATACGTGGCTTTTGTGATGATCTTGCTGGGTTTTTTATTGCAATGGCCAACTTTACTGACACTGATTATGTTTCCAATCCTACTCTTAATGTACAGCCGCTTGGCAATTAAGGAAGAGGCTGAAATGAGTAAACAGTTTGGCGCTGTCTATGACAGCTATGCTCAACAGACTCCGAGATTTATTCCAAAATTCGGCCATAAAACCACTTTTCCATAAGAGAATTATTTATGTCAGATCAAAAAAATCATAACCAGGACCATATGGCACAGGCTACAACAGACGTACTGAAAGACCCAGTCTGTGGTATGACCGTCACTGAAGAATCGAAATACCATGAGGAATTTAAGGGGAAAACTTACTTTTTTTGCAGTGATAAATGTCAATCAAAGTTTCATAGCAGCCCGGTGCAATATATCGCTAAACCCGCAACGACGACTGCCGATGCACATACACAGCATCATCAGACTGTTCAACACGTTAATGCGGCAAGCACAACAGGTACGACCATCTATACATGCCCAATGCATCCAGAAATCAGGCAAGATCATCCTGGAAACTGTCCTAAATGCGGAATGACACTGGAGCCACTCATTCCTGAATTAGAGGAAGATGAGAATCCGGAGTTACGTGATTTCCGCCGACGCTTCTGGTGGACACTGCCATTGACCATCATCGTGACTTTTTTGGCGATGTTTGGTCATCAAATGAACCTGTTCAATATGGCTGTTCAGAGCTGGATTGAACTGGTGTTGTCACTCCCAATTGTACTTTGGGCAGGTTGGCCATTTTTTTCCCGGGGTTGGCAATCGGTTGTGAATCGCAGCCCGAACATGTGGACGCTGATTGGTTTGGGCACTGGAGCTGCATTTATTTATAGTGTGGTCGCAACCATTGCACCGCAAATCTTCCCAGACTCATTTATTTCCATGGGTCGTGTCGCTGTTTACTTTGAAGCTTCAGCGGTCATCATTTCATTGACCCTACTGGGACAAATATTGGAGTTAAAAGCACGTTCGCAAACTTCTGCTGCAATTAAGTCACTCCTTGGGCTCGCTCCTAAAACAGCTCGCCGAATCCTGCCTGATGGAACTGAAGAAGATGTTCCTCTAACGCATGTCCATGTAGGAGATTTACTCAGAATTCGCCCAGGTGAAAAAGTGCCTGTGGATGGTGTAATCACTGAAGGAAGTAGTTCAGTGGATGAATCGATGCTGACAGGTGAACCTTTACCGATCACTAAACGCATCGGTGATAAAGTCATTGGTGCTACCCTGAATACCAATGGTTCCCTAATCATGCGTTCAGAGAAAATTGGTTCAAGTACCATGTTATCCCAGATCGTACAGATGGTGGCGCAAGCTCAACGATCGAGAGCACCAATGCAACGCATGGCTGATCAGGTTGCAGGTTGGTTTGTCATGGCTGTAGTAGCCATTGCCTTGCTTACCTTCTTTGGATGGGGACTGTTCGGCCCAGAAGAGTCGAGCTGGGTTTATGCATTAATCAATGCTGTGGCAGTACTCATTATTGCCTGTCCTTGTGCACTAGGCTTGGCAACTCCAATGTCTATCATGGTTGCAACGGGTCAAGGTGCTACTCATGGTGTGTTGTTCCGCGATGCAGCAGCCATTGAGAATCTACGCAAGATTGACACACTAATCATCGATAAAACAGGTACGTTAACTGAAGGACGCCCTGTATTCGATCGTGTGGTTGCCGCATCAGGTTTCGATGAATCTGAAGTATTACGTTTAGCCGCCAGTCTTGATCAAGGCAGTGAACACCCGCTAGCCGAAGCGATTGTAAACGCAGCACACGAACGTGGCCTGTCTCTTGAAACACCAGATAATTTTGAATCAGGCTCAGGGATTGGTGTTCGAGGTCAAGTGGGCGATCGTCAGTTAGCTTTGGGCAACACAGCACTGATGGAGCAATTAGGTATCTCGGTACAATCTCTGATTCCGCAAGCCGAAGAGCTGCGTTCAGAAGGTGCAAGTGTGATGCATCTAGCCATCAATGGTGAATTGGCCGGCCTGCTTGCAGTATCCGATCCCATCAAAAAAAGTACCCCTGAAGCACTTGCCACCCTGAAGGAAGCTGGACTACGTATCGTGATGGCAACAGGAGATGGTCTCACCACTGCCCGTTCAGTCGCATCACGTCTGGGTATTGATGAGGTACATGGTGAAGTTAAACCCGCAGATAAACTCGAACTTGTCAGCAAATTGCAGAAGCAAGGTCGCATCGTGGCAATGGCCGGCGATGGAATCAATGATGCACCAGCACTAGCCAAGGCTGATGTCGGTATCGCTATGGGGACCGGAACTGATGTCGCAATGAATAGTGCCCAAGTTACGCTGGTCAAGGGAGATTTACGAGGGATTGCTGTTGCCCGTTCACTTTCGGAAGCTACTGTCGGCAACATGAAACAGAACCTCATGTTTGCTTTCCTTTACAATGCTTTGGGTGTCCCTATCGCGGCTGGCGTACTATATCCATTTACCGGTTGGTTGTTGTCACCGATGATTGCCGCCTTGGCTATGAGTTTGAGTTCAGCTTCAGTCATCACGAATGCCCTTCGCCTGCGAAATAAAAAGTTATGATAGAGAGTTCTTTTCTTCCACCAGATGTACCAGGTCTTATTGCAGCACTTGCCATCGGCCTGCTCATTGGTTTAGAACGAGGATGGCACGATCGTGAATTGCCCGAGGGCAGCCGAGTAGCAGGCCTACGTACCTTCACATTGACAGGATTGCTCGGAGGAGTGCTCGGTCATTTACAACCAAACTTCGGGCCTTGGCCGCTGGTCGCGGCCGTATTAGGGCTTTCCTTATTATTAACAGTGTCCTACGCGCGTACCGCAAAACTTTCCGGTAATCTAAGCGCTACCACGACGATCGCGATGCTGTTGACATTAGTTTTAGGTGCATATGCATCCCATGGTAATGTTACTTTAGCATTAACCGCGGCTGTAATCGTCGCTGTATTTTTGGATCTCAAGCCAACCTTACACGGTTGGCTACGCTTGATAGAGCATCGTGAATTAACCGCATCCCTGCAGTTGCTGGTACTTTCTGTCGTTATATTACCCTACTTACCCAATACGGGTCTGGGACCTTTTGCTGCATTAAATCCTTACCAGTTATGGTGGGCAGTGATCCTGATTGCCGGACTCTCTCTGGCAGGTCATTTTGCCATGCGGCTTACCGGTTCAGAAAGAGGCATATTCTGGACAGGTCTATTGGGTGGTTTGGCATCTTCTACAGCTGCAACTGTCGCACTGGCACGCTATACACGCCAGCACCCCGTCATGGTCAGTGCTGCTATTTCTGGAACATTGGCTGCCTGTGGCATCATGTTTTTTCGTATGGTTGTGCTGATAGGCGTCATTGAGCCAGCATTGCTAAGCACTTTTGGTGGTGCAATGATGATTGCGGGAATCCTTCTGCTGGGTATGGCATTGTGGAGACAACGCCAAATTACCAGCGCTGAAAACAACGATCGAACAATAGAAGCAATGGCGCCTTTTGATCTTGGGACAGCATTCAGCTTCGCTGCTTTCCTGGCTGTCATGGCAGTCTTGGTCCCGGCAGCAAAACAATGGTTGGGCACCAGCGGCATCTTCGTATTATCGACTATTTCTGGGCTAGCAGACGTAGATGCTATTTTAGTCTCACTTGCCCGCCTGCATAGTACTGAAGGCTTAACAACAAATGTGGCTGCTGTCGCGCTAGGGCTGGCCACACTGAGCAACATGTTAAGCAAAGCGACAATTGCATGGATGACAGGGGGGGCACAGTTTGGCCGAGCTATCATATTTGGCTACACAATTGCCATGATAGGTGCTGGCGTAGCTCTGGCTCTCAGTTTGAGCTTTATGTAAGGTCAACTCGGGTAAATGGAAGATGTTCAAAAAATGAGTTAAAATGATTCCCCTTGCATGGATTCACTTTGAAAAACAATGGTAAAAATGATTCGACCATTGAGGGATTCAGCCTGGATGGTCGCCCCAAGCATATCAAGAATAGATTTTGTTATGGCAAGCCCTAAGCCGGTTCCTTCTTCTGTTCTTTGTCTAGATGCATCTGTTCGATAAAATCGATCAAATAACCTGGATAGTTGTTCAGGAGAGATTTCAGGGCCTTCATTTTCAATTGAAAATATTGTGTTATCTAAATTCTGTTGAAGTTTTATGCGTATTGTAGAATTCTTATTTCCATATTTAACTGCATTAGATAATAGATTGCTGAGTGCTCGACGTAACATAGCAGGATCACCTTTGACATTTCCAGATCCTGTTTGTTGAAGCGTCATATTTTTTTCGGCAGCTAGCGCATCATAGAAATCAATTAAGGCTGTAACTTCTTTAACCAGGTCAATATTCTGTAAGTTCTGTAATTTTAGACCATGTTCTGCTTTTGCCAAGAAAAGCATATCGGATACCATTCGAGCCAAACGTTCTAATTCTTCTAAATTAGAAAATAGTACTTCTTGATAGGTACTGGTATCTCGTTTACGGGCAAGACATACTTGAGTTTGAGTCATTAAGTTATTAATCGGTGTTCTAATTTCATGCGCTAAATCAGATGAAAAATCGGAAAGCCTTTCTAAAGCTGATTCTAGTCTGTCGAGCATATCATTGAAGGCAATTGCTAATGATTTTAGTTCTGTTGGTGTGTGCTCAACTTCTAAACGTTCTGAAAGATGTTGGGCAGAAATGCCTTCTGCGACCTTAGCCATTTTTTGCACGGGTCTTAAACCTCTCCAGGTTGCAAACCAGCCTAAAAACATTAAACAAATCGTACCGGCTAAACCAATGTAAAAAAGTTGACGCTTAAAATCATTTAAAAAATGTAGATGTTCAGATGTATCGATCCCCACAATAATGCGTACAGATTGTATTTCAGTATTTTTGTTTATATCCGTGTTGTAGATCATGCCATGATAGGTCTTATTCTTAATTTTCCATTTAATCCATGAATTATTTGCTGACTTGATTAAATTTTGAGTATTAATGATTGAGGATGCTGAACTAAATAAAACTTTACCTGTCGGTCGTTCTATTTGGACCATAAGATCATGGTGTCCAACTAAAGCATCTTTCAAATATAGATCAAGTTCTGGAGAATTTTTAGGATGCTGTTGGAGAAGATTCTGAATAAGCTGGATTTTACCTTCTAATTGGGTACGATCTTGCGTTTCAAAATGATGCATCACTAATTTATGGATGAAAAACCCCATCATAATGAGAATGCATATAGTCGATAATGAGAAAATAATACCAATACGAAAACTGATAGATTTGAAGAATTTATTATTCATCTTCTACCTCTAATACATACCCCATTCCTCTAATATTTTGAATTAACTTAGGGGTAAAATTACTATCTACTTTATTTCTTAATCGTTTAATAGCTACTTCAACTACATTTGTATCACTATCAAAGTTCATATCCCAAATTTGAGATGCAATAAGTGCTCTTGGTAGAATTTCACCTCTTCTACGCATAAAAAGCTCCATAAGAGCAAATTCTTTAGCCGTTAAATCAATGCGTTGACCTGCTCGTGTTACCCGACGTTTTCTCAAATCAAGTTCTAAATCAGCAATCTTAATAATATTATTATCTTCTCTTTGTTGCCCTCGTCTAAGGAGCGTTTTTATTCGAGCTAGAAGCTCTGCAAAAGCAAAAGGCTTAACTAAATAATCATCAGCGCCTAGCTCTAATCCTTTTACTCGATCTTCGATTTGATCTCGGGCGGTAAGAAAAAGAATGGGCATTGTTTTACCGCTGCTACGAATATCATTGATAATATTCCAACCATTTAGTCCAGGTAACATCACGTCTAAAATAATTAAGTCATACTCTTCAGAAAGAGCTTGATGTTTACCCGTTAACCCATCTGTAACCCAGTCCGTAATATAGCCAGCTTCGGATAAACCTTGCTTGAGATAATCACCAGTTTTTTGTTCATCTTCAACTAATAGTATTCTCATTTCCGAATCCTAAGTCATTCATTAAAACTATAATAACGTTATAAAACATCTGATCGAGATAGATTACAAAAATGTCATTTTCAAGTCACTTAGATGTTCAGTGCTTCACTTTATTGTAGTAGCAAGAAATTAACTTTTAGAGAAACTTATGAAAACTGTAGTGCGTCGTAGTCTAACAATTTTAATGTGTGCTGGAACTTTAATTGCTGGTACTCAATCTTGGGCAAAAGATGTATCAACCTCAAGTGCCACTAAAACGGTAAAAGCACAGGAACCTTGTACAAAACCTTGTAAAATGGAAAAAGATGACAAGACTCAGCAAGATCATAGTCAACATCAGTCTCCTAACTCATCTGACATGTCAAAAATGGATCATGCTATGATGAATATGGACCATTCTAAAATGGATCATTCAAAGATGAATATGCCTAGTAGCAATAAATAATTTTATAAATAGCGAGAAAGAAGTATTAAAGTTTATACTAAATATTTGCTTTATTACTTCAATCTTGACCTTTCTAAAGGTGAGATAGAATGTCAAATAAGTTAAGTCATGTACTCTTAATTGGAGTTGGTTTATTTTCATCAACTTGGGTAATGGCGGCAGTTAAAGAATATGATTTAACAATCGCTGAACAAACTGTAAATATCACAGGAAAACCAGTTGAGAGAATTACTGTAAATGGTAAATTCGTTGCACCACTTCTTGAATTTGAAGAAGGTGATGAGGCCGTTATCCGTGTTCACAATAAGTTAAAAAATCAGGACTCTTCAATCCATTGGCATGGCTTATTATTACCTGGAATTATGGATGGTGTACCTGGATTTAACAAATTTCATGGCATTGCCCCTAATACAACTTATGAATATAAGTTTAAAGTCCGCCAAAATGGTACTTATTGGTATCATTCACATAGTAAAGGACAAGAACAAGACGGTTTATATGGTGCTTTTGTTATTTATCCTAAAGATAAAACTCCACTAACAGCTGCTGAAAAAACCGATAAAGATTACGTTGTTTTGCTTTCTGATTTTCATAATTCGACAAGTGATCAAATTATGAAAAATATTAAAAAAGAAGCAGACTACTATCAGAACCGCCGCGAAACAGTATTCGATGTATTAAAACAAGTTAAACGTGATGGATTGAAGGCAACTTGGCAAGACCGCTCTATGTGGAATCAGATGCGGATGTTGAAAACAGATATGTCTGATGTCACAGGCTATACATTTTTAATGAATGGCAAAACGCCTCAGCAAAACTGGACCGGTAATTTTAAAGCTGGAGAAAAAGTTCGCCTTCGATTTATTAATGCTTCTGCAATGTCATTTTTTGATGTACGAATTCCAAATTTAAAAATGACAGTGGTAAGTGCCGATGGTCAACCTGTAAAACCTGTTCCTGTAGATGAGTTCCGTATAGGTACTGCTGAAACTTATGATGTCATTGTTGAACCGAAACAAGCCCATTATCAAATCGAAGCTGAATCTATTGACCGTACTGGATTTTCGGTTGGAACCTTACATGATGAAAATACCTCACCTGTAAAACAAATTGAGATGCCTAAGCCTCGTCCTCGTTCTTTATTGACTATGGAAGATATGGGAATGGATCATGACATGTCTTCTATGAAAGGTATGGATCATGATATGTCTTCTATGAAAGG
>NZ_DDLD01000073.1:0-15709 GCF_002339435.1 Acinetobacter sp. UBA2581
TGAAATTATAAAGTTACATAAGTTATGTAACTTACACAACTTACAATCTTATGTAATCCTGAGGAGAGTGATGCGATGGAAACCTCCCGGTAATGCTTGTCAGGGATTTGTCCATATATGGAAGTGCAGCACTAAAATTACATGTTCCACTAGTACGAAGAACTGATCTGGATTAATTAGCCAGGAAGATGAAATTATAAAGTTACATAAGTTATGAACTTATGACTAGGTCTTAATTGAGAAGGGCTGTGTTGCACAAACCTAGCATCAAAAGCTTATTCAGCAATATAATTTCAAAATGAATAAGCCTGCCTCTAAAATCTACCGTACAACCAATTGGTCATCCTATAACCGAGCCTTAATTAACCGAGGTAATATTTCCATTTGGTTTGATCCAAAGACTCAGTGGTATGCACAATCACAAGGCAAGCAAGGTCGAAATCAAACCTACTCCGATACAGCGATTCAATGCTGCTCAATGATCAAATTACTATTCCGACTCTCTTTACGTATGGTCACAGGTTTTGTTCAAAGTCTGATTAAACTCTCCGGATTAGATTGGACAGCTCCGGATTATTCCACCCTTTGTCGTAGACAAAAGCATATTGATATTGCGATTAGCTATCAAAAAAGTAGTGATGGACTGCATCTACTCGTAGACTCTACTGGTTTGAAGTTTCTTGGTGAAGGTGAATGGAAACGCAAGAAACATGGAGCTGAATATCGTCGCCAATGGCGTAAGCTTCACATTGCTATGGATGCTAAAACCCTGCAAATACGTGCAGTACAACTCACCATAAATAATGTCAGTGATTCTCAAGTACTCGAAGATTTACTTGCTCAAATTCCCTTGGATGAACCAATTGATTCTGTTTATACAGATGGTGCTTATGACACAAAGCACTGCCGACAAGTCATTTTAGATCGAGATGCACATGCGATCATTCCACCTAGAAAGAATGCAAAGCCTTGGAAGGATCAGCAAGCGAGGTCTATAGAGCGGAATGAATTATTAAAGACAGTCAAACGGCTAGGCAGATCGCTTTGGAAAAAGTGGTCTGGTTATCACCGTCGAAGTTTGGTTGAAACCAAGNNAATTATTAGGCGATAAATTAACAGCGCGGAGTTTTCCAAGTCAGGTGAATGAGATCCATGCACGCATGGCAGTTTTGAATAAATTCACAGAATTAGGTCGCCCTCATACCCAAGTTGTCTCTTAAATTTGAGTAGCTTAAGGGAAATCAGCCTTTCAAACCTTTATGCAACAAAGCCGGCCGAAAGTATGTCAGGTATTTGAAATGCTGATTCAGGACGGTATCCTCAATAGTAATCAGGTTTTAAGTGGTTTACCCCATCCTTCGGGAGCCAATGCGGAGCGAATAGCGTATTTTCTCGGGAATAAGCCTAAAGAATTACTATCATCTAAAACGAATCCAGAGTTATTGGATAAAGCGAAAGCTGAAATCATTAAGAAACTTGAACGCCTGGAAATGTAGTGACTATCCATACAGGCATGGAACATGACTGTTCACGTAAAAAGCCCAATCTAGTGTGATCGGGCTTTTTGTTGTGTAATTATATGATTGATTTTAAATGAAAAATTAAAATAATTTCGTATAAGGTGTATTATGTTAATTTTAGAGAAACTACTAAATTATATTGAGTTGTAAATAGTTGAAATTCCGTTAAGATATTTTGGATTAAATTCTATTCCTAGATAGCATTCGTGTTGACTCATCTCTCCAAAAAACTTTGGTTTTGTTTTCTTATGGTTTTTGCCATAGGATGGAGTAGTGTGTCTGTTGCATCAGTAAAGATAATGCATATCAATATGCAAACTGAAATGAGCCAAGATCATTGTTTAGATCAAGCACAGCAAGTCACTCAACATGGTATTAATCACGAAGTACAGACGAATACCGATTGCCATAATCATTTAGCTATTAATCAGAATATAGATCACAAAAAGTGTCAGGAATGTTCTAGCTTATCCTGCCAGACAGAGATCTCATGTCTTCATTCTTTGCAAAGCTCGCTAGATCCCCTAGATACCTTCTATTCTATAGATCAGCCTAATTTTTATGGCACTGTTGCAAATAGAGATTTGAGTCGATGATGTTCCCTTTAAAAAGTACTTAGAGACCGAAAACCCTGTTGATTAGACACACTTCACCCTGAGGCTGACCATAATAAAATGACGATGCTTGTCCTTTACGTAGTGCACGCATGACTTCAATACCTTTAATTGTGGCATAAGCCGTCTTCATAGATTTGAATCCTAATGTGGCCCTGATGATCCGCTTTAGCTTGCCATGATCACATTCAATCACGTTATTTTTATACTTAATCTGCCTGTGCTCAAGGTCTGGTGGACATTTACCTTCCCGTTTTAACCGTGATAAAGCACGTCCATATGTGGGTGCTTTATCCGTGTTGATCACTTGTGGAATTTGCCACTTCTTCACATTATTTAAAATTTTTCCAAGAAAACAATATGCTGATTTGGTATTACGTCTAGAAGAAAGATAAAAATCAATGGTATCGCCACGTTGATCGACTGCACGATACAGATAAGACCATCGTCCATTCACTTTTACATAGGTTTCATCAATATGCCACGAGCTCAGATCTGTAGGATTACGCCAATACCAGCGTAAACGTTTTTCTATTTCAGGAGCATAACGTTGAACCCAACGGTAAATAGTCGTGTGATCAACATTCACACCCCGTTCGGCCAGCATTTCCTGCAGTTCACGATAGCTAATGCCATATTTACAATACCAGCGCACAGCCCAAAGAATGATTTCGCCCTGAAAATGCCGACCATGGAAAGGATTCATATGCTGCACCTTTAGCTAAAACAGTCTTCAGCTTACCATTCGTGGTTATTTGCAACAGTGCCCTTCAGCTTACCATTCGTGGTTATTTGCAACAGTGCCGTAATTCCACCCAGGAAGAATGCCAAGCCCTGGAAAGATTCTAAAATCAGTTCAATAGAACGAAATGAGTTACTTCAAACGGTTAAGCATTTAGGCAGAACCCTATGGAAAAAATGGTCGGGCTATCACCGTCGCAGTTTGGTGGAAACCAAGATGCATTGCATCAAATTATTAGGAGATAAGCTGACGGCAAGACATTTTCAAAGTCAGGTCAATGAAGTTCATGCGCGTGTGGCAGTTCTGAATAGATTTACGGAATTAGGTAGACCTCACACCCAAGTTGTCACTTAAATTTGAATGGATTGGGGAAAACTCAGCTTTTGAATGTTTATGCAACAAAGCCGGTTTTAGTTATAAACTTATTCATTCAGGAATTATATTGCTGAATGAATAAGTCTAATTGATTTATTTATGCAACCCAACTATTCATTTGATTCATTTGATTCATTTGATTCATTTGATTCATTTGATTCATTATTTTTAACTTGTTTTTGTTTAGAATTTTCAACTTTAGAAGCTTTTAAATTCTTTTCAAGAAATAACAAGCCGCCATCTGCATAACTAAAACTTGCGATACTAAAGAATGCACTAATTAACAGTAATTTAGTACAAAATTTATTTTTGAATAGCATGTTTATTTACTCTCATTTAATACTTGTTAGATATTCTAACTTTAAAGAATTAACACCCAGAGGACTCATAAATTACATTCTTGTAATTTTAAAATGTCTCAGGATGGTGTTTAAAGTGCGTGTGATAAATAGAAGTGTAATACAGGAAAATGGTAAGGTTTATCAGCCTAGTCATCTGTCCATTATGTAGAAAGAGCAGCACTTTAATGTTTATGCTGTTCCAATGTATTACATTCCTTACTTTCTATTTGTAACGTAATTTCAGTAATATTATGATTATGTTTTAGAACTTCTAAGGCCTTTTGATAGAGTTGATCTGTATTGCTATTCGGAGCAACCAAATGAGCAGTTAAATGAATATTTTTTGAGGATATAGCCCAGACTTTCAACTGATGAATCCCTTCAACGCCCTCTAGCTTCAATAAATCATTTCTTAACGACTCAATATCAATCTCATCAGGAACTCCTTCAAGCAGAATATTAATACTTTGTTTTAATAAAATCCAAGTTCGAGGTAAGACCCAGAAGCCAATTAACACAGCGATTACGGTATCAACCCACATCCACTGGGTAAAATAAATAACTATTCCTCCGATAATCACGCCTATCGATCCTAGAGCATCACTAAGAACTTCTAAATATGCACCTTTTATATTTAGACTTCCTTCAGCACTAGCAGAAAGGATTTTCATTGAAATCAAATTTACGACCAAACCAATGACCGCGACAATCATCATTTCAACACTTTGAATTTCAGCAGGGTTCGTAAAACGTTGATAAGCTTCATATACAATATATATTGCTACCACAAAAAGCATCACCGCATTAAACAGAGCCGCTAAAATTTCAAATCGCTGATAGCCAAAAGTTCTTTTATCATCTGCGGCTTTTTTACCAATTTTGATAGCGGCAAGAGCAATAGCTAAAGCGGCTACATCAGTAAACATATGAGCTGCATCAGATAACAAAGCCAAACTTTGGGTAATAAAAGCAGCGACAACTTCTACTATTAAAAAAGTAGTCGTTAAACCTAAGGCAACCATTAACTTCTTACTATTTTCTTCAGTAACAACCGCATGGCTATGATCATGATGTTCTGACATAAAATATTTTCCTTATTCTATTTATGATGAGCAGAGATATTGGATAACAGCCAATATCTCTGCTGTAAATCGACTAATCTATTGGATTAAGAAACTTTCTTTTCATTCATCCAGCGGTACAGTACGGGCAATAAAACCAATGTAAGCAGGGTAGAGGAGATAATTCCTCCAATAACCACTGTTGCTAAAGGTCTCTGTACTTCTGCCCCAGTTCCGGTTGCCAAAGCCATCGGGACAAACCCAAGGGACGCCACACAAGCGGTCATCAGCACAGGTCTAAGACGCAAAATTGCACCCTGCCACGTTGCATAATAAAGGTCATATTGTTGTCGCAACTCTTTGATAAAGGTGAGCATGACTAAGCCATTCAGTACAGCCACCCCCGATAGTGCAATGAAGCCAACCCCTGCTGACATGGATAATGGAATGTCACGCAACCACAACGCGATTAAGCCTCCACATAAGGCAAACGGTACACCACTAAAGACCAGTAAGCTTTCTTTGATATTATGGAATACAGCCATCAATAAAATAAAGATCGTCAACAATGCGAGCGGAACCACCAATTGCATACGCGCTTTTGCAGACATCAGATTTTGAAATTGACCGCCATAATCTATCCAATAACCGCTTGGTAATTCCTGTTTGGATAACGTGCTCTGAAGCTCTGTTACGAATGAGCCTAAATCACGTCCTTCTACATTTGCAGTAATAACCACTCGACGTTTACCATTTTCACGGCTGACCTGATTAATACCCAGGATATTTTCAACGCGTGCCACATCTTGCAGTTGGACTAAACCACCATTCGGCAATTGAATAGGAAGTACCGCTAACTGTTCAGGACTACGCTGGGATTCATCTAGACGGATGACAAAATCAAAACGCTTGTCTCCCTGTAAAATTGTTCCAACATTCTGGCCACCGACACTTGTAGCTACCAGATCCTGAATTGCTCTTACCGACAAGCCATATTGTGCAGCTCTGGACTTATCCACCTCTACATTCAACAAGGGTAAGCCACTGGTCTGTTCTACATTAACGGCTGTCGCGCCTGAAATTGAGTTAATTTTTTGAGAAATTTTATTCGCTTCGCGATTTAGAATCTCCATGTCATCACCAAATAATTTGACACCCACATCACTTCGCACCCCTGAAATTAACTCGTTAAAGCGCAGTTCAATGGGTTGCGAGAACTCACTGTTATTTCCCGGCAATGTCGCTAAGAAAGTAATCATTCTTTGGCGAAGCTCATCAATCGTTTGTTTTGGATCAGGCCATTCATCATGAGGTTTTAACAGTACCACGCCATCTGAAATGTTGGGTGGCATAACATCTGTGGCCACTTCTGCTGTACCGGTACGAGCAAAGATCGCTTTAATTTCAGGAAATTCTTTCAACAGTAACTTTTCAGTATTTTCCTGCATTCTCAGTGACTGTTCTAACCCTGTACTTGGGGAACGCATTTGCTGAACAGCAAAATCACCTTCACCCAGTTGAGGTGCAAACTCGCTACCTGTTTGAGTGGCTAGCACGCCCGTAAGCACTAAAATACAGGCAGCCACAATAGTCACAAATAAACGAAGCTCATAGGCTTTATCTAAAAGCAGTTCATATTTGGTTTTAAGCCAATGCATCCAGCGACTTTCGGTTTCCTTGACTTCTCCAGTGACAAATAGGGCAACTGCGGCTGGCACAAAAGTGACAGATAAAATCATGGCCCCAATTAAAGCCAGTACAACAGTCATTGCCATAGGATGGAAAAGTTTGGCTTCTACACCCGTCAGGGTAAAGATAGGTAGATAAACCACCAAAATAATTAACTGTCCAAAAATCAGAGGACGACGCGCCTGTTTTGCAGCCAAGAAGACTTCTTTAAATCTTTCAGAACGGCTAAGTAAACCACCTTTCAGCTTCTGAGCTTCTGCTAGCCGACGGATACAGTTTTCTACAATAACCACTGCACCATCAATAATAATACCGAAGTCCAGTGCCCCTAAACTCATCAGATTTGCACTAATCTTCTGCTCTGCCATTCCCGTCAAGGTAAACAGCATTGACAGTGGAATAACGCAAGCCGTGATCAGCGCAGCACGGAAATTACCTAGAAAGAGAAATAAAATAACAATGACGAGGATTGCACCCTCAATCAAATTTTTCTGAACGGTTTTGATCGCCCGATCAACCAAATGCGTACGGTCATACACAGTCTCAATCACCACACCTTTAGGTAGCGATTGCTGGATCGATTGCACCTTTTCATCAATGGCTTGAGCAACGGTACGGCTATTTTCTCCCATCATCATCATGGCAATACCCAATACAGTTTCTTCACCATTATAGGTTGCAGCCCCTGTTCTCAAGTCATGACCAATTGAGACATTGGCGACATCTGCCACCCGAATCGGATAGCCGTTTTTATTGGCAATACTGATGTTCTGGATATCTTCAATCGTGTTTAAAGTGCCGGGAACACGAACCGTTAGCTGTTGTCCATTTTTCTCAATATAGCCAGCACCACGGTTTTCATTATTCTCTGTTAAGGCAGTTTGTAAATCAGACAAAGGAATTTGCAATTGTTGCAATCGGTTCAGATCAGGGGCAACCACATAGGTTTTATTAAAGCCACCGATACTGTTGATCTCCGCAACGCCTTTTACGCGCTGTAATTGCGGTCTTACAATCCAATCCTGAATTTCACGTAAATCCATCGCCGAATAAGGGGTTCCATCCGGCTTTTTAGCATTTGGTTCGGCTTTAATCACCCATTGATAGATTTCACCTAAACCTGTCGAAATAGGCGACATGTTAGGTTGCACATCTTCAGGCATTTCTCCCATTGCTTCTTGCAAGCGCTGGTTGATAAGCTGTCTGGCCCAGTAAATATCCGTGCCATCTTCAAAAATGATGGTCACTTGCGATAAGCCGTAGCGTGAAATCGAACGGGTTTGTTCCATTTTCGGCATGCCTGACATGGCATTCTCGATTGGATATGTAATCCGCTGTTCCATTTCTAAAGCCGTAAAACCATTGGCTGAAGTGTTAATCTGCACCTGAGTATTGGTAATATCTGGTACAGCATCAATCGGTAACTTTTGATAACTATAAATACCAATAGCAATCCAAGCCGCAATAAACAGCATGACCCAGATTGCGTTATGGATAGAAAACTGGATCAGTCGATCAAACAGTCCTTCAGGTTTTACCGATTCGTGGTCTGGAATTTGAGGAGTTTCAGTGCTCATGTGAAGCCTCTCCTTTTTCCAGCTCGGATTTCAGTAAAAAACTGCCTTGAGCGGCATATTTTTGTCCCTGACTAAGCCCACTCACCACTTCAATCCATTGGCTCTCCCCAGATGATTGCCCTAATTTCACAGGTTGCGGACTGAATTCAACTTTTTGTCCATGCTGAGTGGCGACAAAAACCACATCTTTTCCATCGACATTCTGAACTGCGGACTTAAGTACCCGTAATGCGGTACTTTCACTCCGTTGTTGCAACTGTACGTTCACCATCAAGTTTGGACGTAATTCGGTTGCATTCGATTCAACTTTTGCTCGCACCTGAAGACGACCTGTTTGAATATCCGCTTCAGTATTTAAAGTCTGAATAACAGCTTGATAAACCTTTTCTGTTTGCAAGGATTTAAATTCGATCTTTTGATTCGGGGCTAAGCCCATAATTTCAGAATTTGGAACAATAAACTCAAGCCAGAGTTGATCTAACCGGTCTATCGTAAAGAGTTGATCGGCTAACTGAACATTTTCCCCGAGAACCAAATCCTTTTTACTGATCACGCCAGAAATGGGAGCTTTCAAAATATAGCGTCCGTTACTGGCATTCACTGCACCAAATGCACTTAAACGTGATTGGGCCGCTTGAACCTGAATTTGTGCCCGTTTATAGCTGTTATAAGCACGTTGATAGTCCTGTTTTGCTGAAATGCCCTGTGACCAAAGCTGACGCTCACGATCATAGTCTTGTTTCGCCAGTTCAAGGTTGGTTTGTTCAATTTTAAGATTGGCCTGCTGATCAACTAGATCAGGAACAAGCAACGCAGCCAAAGGCTGTCCTTTCTGAACTTTTTGACCGAGTTCTACATAGACATTTTCTACATGACCACTAAAACTCGGTGAGACGTGCGCTTGCTGGTCAGTATTCACATTCAGTTTGGCAGGATAAGAACTTAATTTAACCACCGGGCCTTGATCGACCGCTGATAATTGTATGCCCTGTTCCACCAGTTGCTTGGCAGTCAGGCTCACACCTTCTGCATGCTCTTCGGTTTCACCGCCATGTTCTTCTCCGCTTTCTTCCTCTGCATGTTCATCTGATGTTTCCGATTTATTCTTACCAGTTAAGATCAAAAAAATACTGAGGAGTACGGTAGCGCCGATAACCAAACTAATCAGTAGAGGTTGAGAGATTTTTCCGCTCTGTTTTTTTAAGCTGTTTTTAAGATCGAACATGTTAATTTCCCCCACCAATGACAGGCATGGCCTGTATGTCTTGCCATAAGTTTTGATTGATTTGTGCAATAGCATCTTTCGACATGACTTCACTTGGGCTAATGCCTAAGCTCAAACTTTCTGCTTCAATGGCCTTTTGCCAGCCATCCCGTAACAACTGGACTTTACGCAGACGGATGTCTTGTAATTGAAGCGTGGCTTGCTGAACATCGGTTAAAGCAAACTTGCCTGCCAAGAAACCTTGTAGCGTCTTACTTTGAACTTGAGTCGCCAAAGGAATTTGAGTCTCGTCAACGACTTTGAATTGCAGCTCTAAACCCTGCAACTCGGTTAAAATTGTGCCTATTTGCAGCGCATTTTGCTTCAGATAAAACTCTTTCTGACGCTCTAATAAGTTCATTTTTTCTTGCGCGATTTTTATGCCATTTTGCTGACGATCGAAAATATTAAGCGGTACACTGACTCCGACTACTAATTGATTTTGTGTGGAGTTTTCCAAGGATTGGGTGCGGTTGACACCTAGGTTTAAAGTGGGGTTAGGACGTGCCTTTGCCCTTAGTTGATCAACCGTTGCTTGAGACTCTAATACCAGTAAAGCTCGATATTTCTCAACGTAGTTTTCCGCTAAATATTCTTGAACCTGTTCATGAGTCGATTTTGGCCAGAGCTTTTGTGAAGAGAGGTTTACCTGCAATGACTTATCAGACGTACCCCATAAATTTGATAATTGTTGGGTGGCCACTTGTACCTGTAAGTCTGCCTGTCTAAAAAGACGGATATTTTCAGCATGGCTTAAACGTGCGCGATTTACATCTACTTGGGCAATACTGCCTGCATTAAAGCGCTTTTCGATTGCTTGAAGGTTTTCTTGGCTCACCCGAAGTTGTTCATTGACAATGTTTTTTTCAAGTTCAGCAATGGCCAGTTGTGACCATACATATTTCACTGCAAGCTCAATTTGTGCTTGATAAATCTTCTGTTTCAGCGCTGTTTTATCTGTAGAGAGACTGGCTAATTTTTGGTTTGCTCTTCGCTCACCAAAAATATCCAAGGGTTGTGATATGCCAATGGTAAGCTCTTTTTCATTATTTGAACCAAATCCCGTTTGTTCAACTGACAGTTCAGGATTTTTAAACAGCTTACTTTGCTGAAGATTCGTGGCATTAATGCTGTTTTGCGTTTCCCAGAAATTTTGGGACGCTTGATATTGGTTAACCTGCTCAATAGCTTGCTGCAGCGTTAAATCTTGAGTACTGGCGACTACGGAAGTACTGAAGCTGATCATTGCAGATAGCAAGATACCGCTACCTAAGGCTGACCAGGATAAATTCAGGATGGAGGTATCCTGATGTAATTTGTTTTTTGACATGAAAATGCCCCACGCATAATGAAATTAGGAGTGGTGGGCTTTTATAAGACTACCCCACCAATAGTAGGGGCAAATCGGGAGGCGGGGTTAATTGATCCAGATAAGGGGGTTTATAAAAAGTTATTCCCAAATAAGTTGGGGTAATGCCGGTCTCAAAATTAGCTTTAAGCTTCAGATCATCGGGTGGGTCAATCTGAATCACGATTGTATTTGAGAAATGACTGCACTTTTCGTTAAAACAAACCTTCTGACAATAGTCATAGATTTCTTTATAGTTTTCTAGGGAATAAAGTGCTTGACGAGGACTATCACTCTTTTCGTCTAAATCGATTGGATTAGAGAGTATTGAATTGGGTATGTTTGGCATTTCATGCAGACACGCAGCCTCTGCCACACTCCAAATATTCTGGAATGTGAATAAGAGTACCAATATCTGGATTAGAAATGTTTTTCTCTTCATACACAAATCTGTATTTAAAACACCAATAAGAAGCTGTCCAGATCTATCAAAGATCTGATCACAGAATTTGAGTAACCTTAAACTTTTTGCAGCCTTAAGTAAAGATATACAGAATTTTTGAAAAAAGCATAGGTCTAGATAATCAAGCTAGATTTTTTAGAACTCCACATTGGTCAATTGTACATAAACCATCACAAGTACCTCTTAAATCAGATAATTGTTCAATAAGCTTTTGTTGCTTGATTATATTTTCTCTGATAGCACTGACATGTAAGTCAATTAATTCATTCACATCTGAACAATTTTTCTTGGGATTATCTTTATAGGTGAGTAATTGACGAATTTCATTCAAACTCATATTTAAAGTTCGGCAATTCAAAATAAACTTAATTCGCTCAACATAGCCTATATCGTAAAGGCGGTAATTTCCTTCCGTTCTTTCGGGTTCCGGAATTAAACCTTCCTTTTCATAAAACCTAATTGTTAATACTGAACATGAGGTTTTTTTAGAGAGTTCACCAATTTTTAAATGCATTGAGTTGGTATTTCCAAAAAATCTTGACTCTATAGTAACTATAGGGATTCTAATATTCAAAGTTTATAAATTTTTTTAATGGGTATAACTATGAGTGGCTGTGGATGTAGTAAAGAAACACCATGCGAAGATAAGAAATCTCAACAAGAAAATCATCCATCAATTGCAGAAGCAAGCAATTCAAAGAATTGTGATAATACGCCTAGCTGTTGTGGTGAAGAGGAAGAAGAAAAATCTTCATCTCCTTGCTGTAACACTTCAAACAGTTGTGAAGATACCGCTCAATCCTGTTGTGGTTCTGATCCCAAAGAAAATTTAAGCACTGAAGACGTTTTAAAAGATTCGCACTACATGAGTGAATACTTAGTTCCCAAAATGGATTGTTCTGCGGAAGAACAGATGGTTCGTATGGCGCTATCTTCAATTGATGGTGTTCAAAAACTCATCTTTGATTTACCTAACCGGTCTTTAAAGGTTCTACATAATCAAAAAGATGAAAATATAACTACCAAACTTGAAGCTTTGGGTTTTGGTGCAAAGCTTGTGAAGACTGAAACTTATATAAGCAATCAACAAGCTAAGCAAACAAGTACCTATACCATTCCTAAAATGGATTGCTCTGCTGAAGAGCAAATGGTCCGTATGGCTCTTGCAGATATTGAAGCAGTTAAAGGTCTTACTTTTGATCTTCCCAATCGAAAACTGAAAGTCTTCCATAATGAAGGGAGTCAGCAAATTACGGCCAAACTTGAAGGACTGGGTTTTGGGGCGAAACTTGATGAAACACAGCTTTCTTCAGGCGATATACCTAATGAACCTGATCCTGTGAGACAAGCTAAAGTACTTAAACTGTTATTAGGCATTAATGCTCTACTTTTCTTTATAGAATTCATCAGCGGAATTATTGCTGCGTCTACAGGATTGATTGCTGATTCTCTAGATATGTTTGCCGATGCAGCCGTTTATGGTATTGCGCTATATGCCGTCGGAAAAGCTGCGAAATATCAAGTGAAAGCAGCCCATTTCGCAGGTTGGATTCAGTTATTACTTGCTGTCATCGTGATTATTGATGTCATTAGACGATTCATGTTTGGAAGCGAGCCAGAATCAACGCTCATGATTGTTATTGGCCTGCTCGCACTTATAGCTAACGTGACATGCTTATATCTTATTTCTGGTCATCGAGAAGATGGCGCACATATGAAAGCCAGTTGGATTTTCTCGGCGAATGACGTTGTCGTAAATATGGGCGTTATATTTGCCGGTGTACTCGTGGCGTGGACGGGATCAGCTTACCCAGACTTAATCATTGGCATCCTGGTTTCTTTATTCGTGCTTAATGGTGCTCGAAAGATTTTGGCTTTGAAGTAAGAGTATCGAAAATGAATCTATTTCAAGTTAAACAAAATCAGATCGTCAAAATTAGAGATCTCAAAAAAGGTAATCAATACAGTCATACCACTGATCCCGTATTGGAACGGCTCCAACTATTAGGTTTTAGAGAGGGTGAAACTCTACAAGTACTCACTAAAGGTGTTTTTGGCGGAGATCCTGTTTTAGTTCAAATTGAAACTTCAAGATTCGCATTAAGAAAGAATGAAGCTGAAAGAATTTTTGTAGAGTTAGTATCCAATGAAGATTAAGAACATTGCATTAGTCGGTAATCCAAATTGCGGAAAAACCTCTTTATTTAATACGCTTACTGGTACGCGACAAAAAGTTGCCAACTATGCTGGGGTTACCGTAGAAAGAAAAGAAGGTTCTTTTAAATTACCTTCTGGTGATGCAATACGAGTATTGGACTTACCCGGAACTTACAGTTTAAAACCTAGTAGTTTAGATGAAGAAGTCACCAGGGCAGTTTGTTTGGGCGAGCTAAAAGGTGAAATTCTACCCGATATTTTTATATGCGTTGTAGATGCCACAAATTTAAGCTTACATTTGAGCTTGGTTCTCGAAGTTCGTGCTCTAAATCGCCCTATGATTCTTGTATTAAATATGATGGATGAGGTCAAAAAGCGTGGTATTTCCATTGATAAGGATAAACTGTCTCAACTGTTAGGTATCCCTGTAGTTGAAGCTGTCGCAGTTAAAACAAAAGGAATTCAAGATTTAATTAATCAATTAGATCAAAAAAATCTTTTTATTACTCCTTATCATTCTGAATTAAGTCATTTTGAACAGGTCAAACAAATCACCAAACAAGTTATTTTAAATAATGACAGTGGTGATAAAAGAACCGCATTTCTAGATAAAATTTTTCTACATCCTGTATTGGGTTTAGTAATCTTAACTTTAACCATGTTTGTGATGTTCCAGGCGGTATTTATATGGGCAACGCCTTTTATTGAATTCATTGAAAATTTTGTCGCATGGCTCAGTGATTTTATTGGACCACTAATCCAACATCCTCTATTAAAAAGCTTGGTTGTGGATGGGGTAATTGCTGGTGCAGGTAGCGTGCTTGCATATATGCCTCAGATTTTGATTTTATTCTTCTTCATTTTAATGCTTGAAGAGTCAGGCTATTTACCCCGAGCAGCATTTCTTTTAGATAAATTAATGTCTAAAGCCGGGCTTAGCGGCCGTTCATTTATTCCTCTGCTATCCAGTTTTGCTTGTGCGATTCCCGGAATTATGGCAACCAGAAGTATCAGCTCTGAACGGGACCGATTAGCAACAATTATGATTGCACCCTTGATGACCTGTTCAGCAAGATTGCCAGTATATGCTTTATTGATCGCGGCATTTATTCCGAACCAATTAATCTACGGCTGGTTAAGTCTGCAAGGATTAGTCCTTTTTGGTCTTTATATGTCGGGAATAGTCTCAGCGTTATTAGTTTCAGTCTTTCTGAAGTTGGTTCGAAAAGATAAAACTGAAAGTATTTTTATTTTTGAACTTCCCACATACCGAATTCCAGATATTAGAAATATTGCATTAGGCTTATATGATAGGGCAACTATTTTCTTAAAACGAGTTGGTGGCATTATCGTCGCACTGTCTATCTTGTTATGGGTGCTAGTCACGTTCCCTCAACCACCAGATAATGCAAGCATGCCGGCCATTAACTATAGTTTAGCTGGTCAGTTAGGACATTTAATTCATCCTATATTTGCGCCTATTGGGTTTACATGGGAAATATGTATTGCACTCATTCCTGCTATGGCAGCAAGGGAAGTTGTAATTGCTGCTCTTGGGGTGATTTATGCGATGTCAGGTGATGAAGATACAGTAACTCAAAGTCTGTTAAGTCAAATTTCAGGCCCGGATGGATGGGGGTTAGCCACAGGTTTATCATTATTGGTATGGTTTATTTTTGCTCCCCATTGTCTTGCTACGTTAGCAACAATTAGACGAGAAACTGGCAGCTGGAAACAGCCCATCATTATGGCAACTTATTTGTTTGCATTAGCCTACATCTTTTCATTCATCACATATCAAGTTGCGAGTAAGTTTTAATTAGCAAATGAATAAAAGAGGGGGGGAGCTAGCTCCCCCCCCCTTTATTAAATTACTCGATGTAAGCGTGGGCTTCTGAATACTTTTATCTAACTATAACAACTACTTAAATGTTTAAATCTCTAGGTTTTGAATAGTCGAGGTATCAGACGAATATAGATTGGTAAAAAGCATAGTTCAACGATAGTCTGAGTCAAGATTACAGCAGGAATTATGGGCATACTTCCCGGAATTGCAAAAGCTAATGGAAGAATAACAAATGAATTTCTATATGATGCTGAAAAGGACACAGCACTAGCAGAGCCAGATTCTAATCGAAAAATACGAGCAATTATCCAACCCACGAATGGAGCAATAATGGCAAAAGAAATATAAATTGGTAAAGCTTGAAGAGCTGCACTTTTTGCAAGCCCAATTTGAGGCATAACTGATGCTAGGACGATAAACAAAACTAGGGCTGTGGCAGGTACAGGAAATAAGTTTAGGCTTTCAGCCACTTTTTCTGCTTGTTCATTTCTATTCCCAATGAACTGAACTATAGCTGCCATTGCTAAGGGGGCACTGTTGCAAATAGAGATTTGAGTCGATGAAGTTCCTTTTTAAAAGTGCTTAGAGACCGAAAACCCTGTTGATTAGACACACTTCACCTTGAGGCTGACCATAATAAAATGACGATGCTTGTCCTTTACGTAGTGCACGCATGACTTCAATACCTTTGATTGTGGCATAAGCCGTCTTC
>NZ_DDLD01000030.1:0-36617 GCF_002339435.1 Acinetobacter sp. UBA2581
TAAAAGTGTCAACACACCCTACTTAAAACAACTGTTTTTGGTTAAGTAACAGGAGTAGAAGATGCGATCAACTTATTTTCAGCAACTGACTCAAGACCTAAAACAGCAGGGTACAGGTATACCACAACTGATTCTGGATTTGGCGCAATATCAGCATAATCTGAATGTTGTGCAGTCGAAGCTCCCTGTGCAGTTAAAGCCACGTCTAGTGGTGAAATCTCTAGCCAGTACCAAGTTGCTTCAATTCGCTAGTGAAAAGCTGAATACCCAACGTTTTATAGTATTTCATCTGCCACATCTTCGGGAAATTATCGGAGCATTTCAGCAAGCGGACATTCTGCTCGGTAAACCGATGCCGATTCATGCAGCGCAGCGCTTTTATCAAAGCCTGTTTAGTCAAAAGGGCTTAAATCCTCAAGTAAATATTCAATGGCTGATCGATAGTCAAGCACGCTTGGAGCAGTATCTGCAACTCGTGCAAAGTCTGAATCTCTGCCTGAATGTGAATATTGAAATTGATGTAGGCCTACATCGTGGAGGAGTAAGCAGTCAGGAACAGTTTGTAGCTCCACTCAAGCTGATTCAGCAGCATCCTCTGTATCTAAAATTTTCCGGATTAATGGGCTACGATGCGCATGTAGCCAAACTGTCAAAAATTCTCAAAAGACCTGAAAAAAGTTATCAGCAATCACAGCAGATTTATCAACAATTCAAGCTGACGCTGCAACAGCATTTTCCTGATTTATGGCATGAAAATCTATGTTTTAATGGTGGCGGCAGTCTGACCTTTATGCAGCATTGCCAGCAGAGTGTCTGTAATGATCTAGCTTTTGGTTCCATGCTACTTAAACCCAGTGATTTTGATCTGGCCAATCTCTCTGCTTTAAAATGTGCTTTGTGGATCGCCACTCCGATTTTAAAAGTGCTGCCTTATAGCCAGATTCCTGGTCTGGAAGTATTTAATCATTTACCGCATCATTATAAAGCGCTATTCGTTTATGGTGGTTACTGGCAGGCGGACTATTATTTTCCAGAAAAAAGCCAGCCGCATGTTTTATATGGACGTAGTAGCAATCAGGAAATGGTTCTGGTACCGAAATCTTGCGAACTGAAAGTTGATGATTATGTGTTTTTAAGACCAACCCAAAGTGAAGCCATCATTCCCCAGTTTTCTCAATTGTATGTCTATGCTAAAAGGCAATTTGAAGCGTGGCAAACCTTGAGAGAATAAATAATTCTTGAGCGAATAATGATCTTAACTCATTGCAGCTCAAAAGAACTTTTTGGTGATAAATCCTATTTTTATTAGGGAAAAGGTTTAATCATTGGCCCAAGCCGTGTAAAATTCTAGGCGATTTTTTATTTATCCACCGTTTTTATCTTTTGAGGTTCTCCCTCGATCATAATCTCGCGGTGACATGCTCCATGGTACGGGGCATCACTCCTTAAGGATTTCATATGCCAATTATCACTTTGCCAAATGGCGATCAAAAACAGTTTGATCACGCCGTATCTGTGATGGAAGTTGCTCAAAGCATCGGTCCTGGTCTAGCAAAAAATACTGTTGCAGGTCGTGTAAACGATCGTCTAGTGGATGCGTGCGATCTGATTACTGAAGACGCAACCTTACAAATCATCACGCCTAAAGATGAAGAAGGTGTCGAAATTATTCGTCACTCTTGCGCACACTTGGTGGGTCATGCCGTTAAGCAATTGTTCCCAGAAGCAAAGATGGTCATTGGTCCAGTCATTGAAGAAGGTTTCTACTATGACATCTGGATGCCACGTCCATTTACTTTAGATGACATGGCTGCGATTGAAGAGCGTATGAAAAAGCTCATCGATCAGGACTATGATGTCGTGAAAAAAATGACCCCGCGTGACGAAGTGATTGCAGAATTCACTGCACGTGGCGAAGAATACAAATTGCGCCTGATCGCAGACATGCCTGAAGAAACTCAAATGGGCTTGTACTACCATCAGGACTATCTGGATATGTGCCGTGGTCCGCACGTACCAAATACCAAATTCTTAAAATCATTCAAGCTGACTAAAATCTCTGGTGCTTACTGGCGCGGTGATGCGAAAAACGAACAGCTGCAACGTATTTATGGTACAGCTTGGGCAGACAAGAAGCAGCTTGCAGCTTATATCAAACGTATTGAAGAAGCTGAAAAACGCGATCACCGTAAAATTGGTAAAGCCTTAGACCTGTTTCATATGCAGGAAGAAGCACCAGGTATGGTGTTCTGGCATCCGAACGGCTGGACCATTTACCAAGTGCTTGAACAATACATGCGTAAAGTTCAGCAAGAAAATGGTTACCTTGAAATCCGTACACCACAAGTGGTGGATTTCACGCTTTGGGAAAAATCGGGTCACGCAGCGAACTATGCTGAAAACATGTTCACGACTCATTCAGAGAACCGTAACTATGCCGTGAAACCGATGAACTGTCCTTGTCATGTGCAAGTGTTCAACCAGGGCTTAAAATCATATCGTGATCTTCCAATCCGTTTAGCGGAGTTTGGTTCATGTCATCGTAATGAGCCATCAGGTTCTTTACACGGCATTATGCGTGTACGTGGTTTTACCCAAGATGATGCGCATATTTTCTGTACCAAAGAACAAATCGGTACTGAAGTTGCAGACTTTATCAAATTGACACTAGACGTATACAAAGATTTTGGCTTCGAAGAAGTACAAATGAAGTTGTCGACTCGTCCTGAAAAACGTGTAGGTGATGATGCACTTTGGGATATGGCAGAAAAATCTTTGGCAGATGCTTTAGATGCTGCTGGCCTGGATTGGGATTTACAACCAGGTGAAGGTGCATTCTACGGTCCGAAGATCGAATTCTCATTGAAAGACTGCTTAGGCCGAATCTGGCAGTGCGGTACCATCCAATGTGACTTCAACCTTCCAGAACGTCTGGATGCCTCTTATGTCACTGAAGACAACGATCGTGATCAGCCTGTAATGTTGCATCGTGCAATTCTTGGCAGTTTCGAACGTTTTATTGGTATACTGATTGAGCACTACGCGGGCTTTATGCCACCTTGGTTATCACCAGTGCAAGCGTGTGTTATGAATATTACTGATGCTCAAGCTGAGGCTTGTGAGTCAGTCGTCGCGAAACTTAAAGAAAACGGAATTCGTGCAATTTCTGACTTGAGAAATGAGAAAATCGGCTTTAAGATTCGTGAACGTACTTTAGAGCGTATTCCTTACTTATTGGTACTTGGGGACCGTGAGGTAGAGGAAGGTACTGTGAATGTCCGTACCCGCTCAGGAAAAAATTTGGGTACTATGTCAATCGACGCTTTCGTTGACTTAGTAAAAGCAGCCGTAGCCGAACGCGGCCGGTACATTGTGGAGTAACAGCGATTAAACAGCCTGACCGTAATCAACAGGGCGGAAAATCAAACCGTCCTGCCTTGAATGATGAAATTCGTGCAAAAGAAGTCCGTCTTGTAGACGAAAATGGTGAGCAAAAAGGTATTGTTAACCTTGCAGAAGCATTGCGCGCAGCTGAAGCTGCCGATCTTGATCTTGTTGAGATCGTAGCCAATGCTGAGCCACCTGTCTGCAAAATCATGGACTTCAACAAGCATTTGTTTGATCTGAAACAAAAGCAGAAAGAAGCGAAGAAAAAACAACATCAAGTCCAGGTGAAAGAAATCAAGCTACGTCCTGCGACAGATGTAGGTGATTACAACGTAAAATTACGTGCAATCATCAAATTCCTTGAAGAAGGAAACAAGGTAAAAATTACCCTGCGTTTCCGTGGTCGTGAAATGGCTCACCAGCAACTGGGTCTGGCTCAACTGCAAAAAGTTGAAGCAGACGTCGTTGAATATGGTGTTGTTGAACAAGCACCAAAAATGGAAGGTCGTCAAATGGGTATGCTGCTTGGTCCTAAAAAGAAGAAGTAAGCATCTCTTGATAAAAAAAGCCCTGCATTTGCAGGGCTTTTTTTATGAGGCAACTTAATCTTTTATTGAGCAGGGTAGGATTTTCCTGCTTCTACAATCGGAATATTGGCCTCAGTGAGTACATAAATTATTTGTTGAATACGACCTTCTCGTAGGGCTTCACCAAATGCACCAATAAATTCCTGCTTGCGATATTCAGGATAATCTTTAGCTGCCTGCCCAACTAGTTTAATGGTTTCTGCACGCAGTTTGGCACTTTCCAGTTCCGCTTTTGTAACTTGCACTTGAATCATTTTGGATTGTTCTGCTTCAGCCAATGCTGCCTGACCATCCATGCCTTGTTTCCAAACTTTATAATGTGGCCAGCCAAACAATAGCAGTAAAATTACAATCAATAAAAAGAACAGCAAGCTCAATAGCATGAAAGCACTCAGGGCGTTGCGACGGACATAATTCATAGTGCACCTATGGCAGATTTTCTTATCTATGGTATTTATTGAATGTTTTATTCTGTTTCAGAAAAAGCATAGCCGAAATTTTATGTAAATCAAATATATGTAGTGATAGGGGAAAGTCCTAACCAGAACACCATTTTTTTAATAATTGCTTTTATCCTTTGAAATCTGATGAGATAAATTTCTTTCAGCTTAGACCATATAATTAAAAGTGTTTTTGAATCAGCCTTTATGATCTTAAATTCCAAGCACTGTACATGGCTTGAATAATTTCCTTAGCTTGCTGACGAGAAAACATCGATAAATAAATCCGGAATAATCTTAAACAGAGCCGGTCGCGCCAACTGGGCTGACAAAGAATAAAATCGAGCGTGCCATCTTACTGATTAATTTGATGAGCCGGGAGTCTGGTTAGCCAGCGTTTGGTACGGGCTTTAACTGAATCATATTGAGGATTGATAAAGCTGTAATGGACAGCTTCACGATATAAACACAGGCTGATCCGGTATCCTGCCAAAGTGTAATAAATTGTTCGAGAGGTGATTTTTAGTTTAATGCTATATAGCAAGAGCGATAGCATCAGGAAACCTAGCATATAGCCATAAAAGCTTGGAGACTCCTGCCATAAAAATATCACTCCTCGAACAAAACTGGAAGGAGGATCTGGAGTATGAAGGTACAAAGTCATCAAAATCCCAATGGGATAGCAAAGAAGGAGAAGTCCCATATGTTTCATCGTCTGGGCACTTTGATGAAACAGAATGATGTCTGATGTGTTCATATTATTATTTATATGATGGATGAAAATTGAACACTTTCAAGCTTAAGGATTCTGTCCTAAAAAAGAAAGACCCGTTTGGGCCTTTCTTTTGATTGATGATCAGCTTTGCTGCTCGTTAGATTCATTTTTTTCAGCTAACAGCTTTTTGCCAATCGGAATCTTACGAGGCAATTTTTCTTCCGGTACATTACGCTGCAATTCGATTTTCAATAAACCATTTTCGAATTCAGCTTGTTGTACCTCTACATGTTCATCCAGACGTAAAGACAGTTTGAATGAACGGTGGGCGATGCCTTTATGTAGGAATTCCACAGTCGTATCTGAATTTTCTTCCATCGCTTTACCGCTAATGGTCAGAACCTGATTTTCCAGATTGATCTCTAGCTGGTCTTCATTGAATCCGGCAGCAGAAACTACAATGCGGTAATTGTTGTCGCCGGTTTTTTCAATGTTGTAATGCGGATAGTTTGGTGCCTCACTTTGCATTGCATAATCAAAAAGGTCATTAAAGCGGTCAAAACCGATACTACGACGGAATAGTGGGCTAAGACTAAAATTGCTCATTGATCTTACCTCCTGATCTCAGAAAAGTTTTTTAAACAACATGCAATTCTTCAATATGAACTCAGTGATTAGAAACAATCTCCTGAATAGATCATTGCTCTATTTCTAATATAGGATTGAGGCGAAGCTTTTCAAGACTCAAGATTTAAAAATATTTGAACCCATCTTGAGCTAAAAATAATGCTTTGAATTTAGCGATTTTACTGCTGAATCTATAACAAAATATGAGGAAGTAGGGCTTTAAATCATGCTATAACTAGATCAAGTTTCAATAATGTCATGTAAAAACGAAAAGGTAACAGGTAATCACATGATTGATCTCTATTATTGGGGAACGCCCAATGGCCATAAAATTACCATCGCATTAGAAGAAATGGGCTTAGAATATAAAATTTTCCCAATCAATATTCTGGAAAATGACCAGTTTCAACCTGATTTTTTACGTATCTCTCCGAACAATAAAATTCCTGCGATCGTGGATCAGGATGGCCCGCGTGGCGAACCGATTTCAGTTTTTGAATCTGGCGCGATTCTGCAATATTTGGGTCGTAAAACCGGCCTGTTTTATCCGGATGATGAGCAGCAACGTGTTGAAGTTGAGCAATGGCTAATGTGGCAAATGGGTGGCTTGGGTCCGATGCTGGGGCAAAATCATCACTTCAGCCGTTTTGCTCCTGAGCGTATCCCGTATGCCACTGATCGTTATGTCAATGAAACCAAGCGTCTATACGGGGTTCTGAACAAACAGCTGATTGGTCAAAAATATGTAGCCGGTGAGTATTCAATTGCGGATATGGCTATTTTGCCATGGGTGTTACGTCATGAATGGCAGCAGATTGATCTGGCAGATTATCCAGAAGTACAGGAATATCTGACACGCCTGACTGCGCGTCCAGCGGTTCAAAGAGCGTTAGCAATACAGGTCAGATAAGTCTGGCCTTTGTGCTAAACTAGATAAAAGTAGATTAAACCACCTTTGGGTGGTTTTTTATTGGGTGAGTGTATGAAAGATTTTTTCCTGAACTTTACTAAAATCGTGGAAACGAATCCTCGAATTTACTGGAGTATTATTTTCGGTATCGCAGCTTGTCTGCTGCTGTTTATTGCTGAAATTGTGCATGTGGATCAGGTGATCAGCGCCTTGAATACCAAAGATCGCCAGATTTTAAATGCAGCGCTTGAGCCGATCACCCAGAAATATCAATGGTCACGTATTTTGGCCATGGTTATGGCTATAGTCTGGGCGAATTGGGAATATCTTAAAGCCAAGAAAAAACTGGGCTTAAGCCGCTAGTCTCGGGATGTCTCTGTTTCTGCTCTTTCTTGCCGCTTTTGGTGCAGCGACTTTATTACCGTTGCAGTCGGAAGCGGTTTTGCTAGGTTTATTATGGCAAGGGAACTATTCGGCGGCCTTACTTATCATGATTGCAAGTGCTGGAAATATCTTGGGTTCCTGTGTGAACTGGTATCTGGGGTTCAAGATTGAGCAATATAAACATAAAAAATGGTTTCCAGTCTCTGAGCAGCAGATGCTTAAAGCCCAAAGTACCTATCAGAAATACGGCTATTGGTCATTATTGCTGAGCTGGGTGCCGATTATTGGCGATCCAATTACGTTAATTGCTGGCTTACTCAAGGAAAATTTTGCCCGTTTTATTTTGATAGTCAGTATTGCCAAAATTGGACGTTATTTGTTTGTCTATTGGGCGTATGCGATGTTTTAAAAAAGAGGCGTAAAGCCTCTTTTTATTTGTATTCATCATTAGTGCACAATATTTTCCTGATTGAAAATCCTACGCACATCAGAACTAAAAATTATTTTTCAGTCCCTTTGGTAATATCAATTCCAAACAGATCCTTGGTTCTTGCCCAGCTGATGGCCGCCACCAGTAGGGTCATGCTGCCACCAAACACTGTAGCCATAATTGTGCCCATATATTTCGCAGCCAGACCGGACTCAAAAGCACCCAGTTCATTACTGGATGAGACAAACATGCCGTTTACTGCAGCAACCCGGCCACGCATATTATCGGGTGGGTAAATCTGTAAAATCGTCTGGCGAATCACTACAGAAATACTGTCACAGGCGCCGGTCATGGCAAGAGCAAACAGAGATAGCCACATCGAGTTAGAAAAGGCGAATAGCAGGGTAAAGACTCCGAATCCTGCGACTGCAAGCAGCATATTACGCCAGGCATGTTGCGTAGGCGGAAAACGGGTCAGGGCAATCATGGTTATCAGTGCGCCAATTGAAGGAGCAGCCCGTAAATAACCCAAACCTTCAGGACCAACTTTTAAAATATCTTCGGCAAAAATCGGTAAGAGGGCAATCACCCCACCAAACAGTACCGAAACCAGATCTAGGGAAATCGACCACAGTACAATTTTGCTGTTCCAGATAAAACGGAAACCATCACCCAGACTATGCAGGACATTTTCAGTTTCAATTTTAGGAAAATCGCGCTTTTGCAATAAGTTAATCAGAATAAAACAGATGCTGACCAGTACTGCGACAGTTAGAAGGCTGGTTTTCCGACCTAAAAACGCCAGCATAAAACCACCGAGCATCGGCCCGATAATTACCCCACTTTGCCAGCCAATAGTGGTCCAGGTCGCTCCATTGGCATAAAGTGCACGTGGAATCAGAAAGGGTTTCAGTGAAGTTGCTGAAGGATTATAAAAGCCACGAATGGTACCCAGACAGAAAATGACGGCATAAATTCCCCAAGATAATTGACTGGTGCTGAGGTTTCCTAAGCCGTGATAATGAAACAGTGACCAGAGAATGAGCGGCATCGGAATGGCGAAAAATAAACAGATTTTCATAATGATCTGCTTATTAAAGCGATCCGCGACATATCCACCCCATAAAGAAAGGGAAATAAAAGGAATCGCTTCTGCCAGACCAATTAGTCCTAAGGTCAGCGGGTCTTTGGTAATCTGATATAGAGAATAGGCAACAATAATTTCCTGAATCAGAATGGCTAAAGTCAAACAAAACTGATTTAAGGTAACAATAGAAAAGTCTCGATAACGGAGTGCGGCAAACGCATCAGGCTGAATGTGCATAAAGAGCTGCAACTGAAAAAATTGACAAATTATAAAGTGATATCGCAAGCAGTATATAAATTCATCATTCAATTCTTATCGTAAAAAATACTAAGTTTGCAGATTTATCAAGAAAAAAAGACTAGTGCTTTTGTTTTAAGCAAAGATGCATTAGAATATCGGCTCCCTTACCTGCAGGGCGTTCTTGCAATGGTGCAGACGTGCCGAACAGGTGTTCAAAAGAGGTTGTTATGCCTAAGATGAAAACTCGCCGTGGTGCAGCTAAACGCTTCAAAGCGACTGCTAACGGTTTTAAGCGTAAACAAGCGTTCAAACGCCACATTTTGACCAAAAAATCTGCTAAGCGTATTCGTCAATTGCGCGGCTGTGTAATGGTTCACGTAAGTGACGTTGCTTCAGTTCGTCGTATGTGCCCGTACATCTAAGGAGATTATAAATGGCTCGTGTAAAACGTGGTGTACAGGCTCATCGCCGTCACAAAAAAATTCTTGCTCGCGCTAAAGGTTACTATGGTGCTCGTTCACGCGTTTACCGCGTAGCGTTCCAAGCGGTAATCAAAGCTGGTCAATACGCTTACCGTGACCGTCGTCAGAAGAAACGTCAATTCCGTGCTCTATGGATTGCGCGTATCAACGCTGGTGCACGTCAAAACGGTTTATCGTACAGCCGTATGATCGCTGGCTTGAAAAAAGCTCAGGTTATCATCGACCGTCGCGTACTTGCTGACATCGCTATGCATGACGCAGTTGCGTTTGCAGCTCTAGCTTCTAAAGCTAAAGATGCGTTGGCTGCATAAGTCTTTATGACTTAGAAAAAAGACCGCTTTTAGCGGTCTTTTTTATGCTTAAATAAAATCAGTGGGATCTTTGATTTTTTAAATCATTTATTTATTGATTTGTTGGAGATTAAGTCTCCACCAAGCCAAAGTGATTATTTATAGACAATATATTTTATTAAAGCCCGAAATAGTAGCCAATCAAACAGATCACAATCGTGATCAGAATCAGTTTGATCACACTTGAAGCACCGGTTTTATGGTGACTTTGTGGTCGTTCAGCTTTAGAGACTTTGACTGCGCGATCTTCAGTATTCATGCCCGCAAAAGGATCAGGCGCCACTTTAGGAGTAAGTTGTGCAGTTTTATAATGATTGGCCACTTTCACAATAAACTTGGCACTGATTTCATCAATTTTTTGCGCAAAGTGGCGCAGGTTTAATTGCTGCTCCGGATTCAGTACCTGACCATCATCATTATAAGGGTGTTGAATCTTCGTCTGAATAAAATCACTTAATGCATCCAGACGATATAAGGTCTGATGAGCGTAATCAGATGAATAATCCGTTGGGATTAAAGCAAGATGACTCGGATTTTCTGCATGAGACTGAATCGCTGGGGTAGTACCGTAATAAGGCAAACCAGTATAAGCAGGCTCAGTGAATCCTTGAGCTAAATGATGTTCAAATAATTCCTGTTCGGTATAGGTATGAATATCATCCCAGTTTGGTTGTACCAGATCAGCATCAATTCTTTTAGCCAGTTTGCTGTTCAGTTCATAACGCCAGAATACTTCATGACGTAAAGGCGACTGCTGGGCTTCCGGTGCTTCATAATCATTATCAGCGGTATACCATTCAGCCAGCTCCTTACCGATCATCCAGGCGGTTTTACCTTGAGCATGATGACTGATAATCACATGAGCCAAAGGAACCAGCTCGACATTGGTATTAGGGTTATTTTCATCTTCCAGCAAGTGTGAAGAATGCAGACTAATACGACGAACACCTTGTTTTTTCAGGCCTTCAAGCCAGATTTGAAAGTGCTGTGCCAGTAAATGCTGGGAAGTCAGATCACGAAAAGTTAAATGGTGCTGATTAAAAATGGAGTGATTCAGCCAGCGGCTGAAACTGAGATCCTGAGTTAAAAACTCATTGCCATAAGTGACGAGGGTCAGTTGCTGTTTCCAAATTTGATCGAGTGCCATAGTGATTTGATCTGATTGATATTATGTTTATCTTATACTTTTTATAATTCATGATGCTATTCTAATTTTCATTAAAAGCGCACTTCATCAACTCGCCTAAAAACTGTTAGAATATGGGGTTTTTAAAAATATTTCTAACCTGTTGCTTTGAGAGTTACTATGTCACTGGAAGCCCTGACCACTGAAGCGCTCGCTGCGATTGCAGCAGCTCAAGACCTTGCTGCACTTGATCAAGTACGAGTGCAATTTACGGGGAAAAAAAGCCAGCTCGCGGAACAATCTAAGTCGCTGGGGAAAATGGATCCTGAACAACGTAAAGCGTTCGGGGCACAAATTCATGCAGTTCGTGAAGCTATCACGGGTGCTTTGACACAACGTCAGGCTGAACTGCAAAAAGCTGCATTAGAACAAAAGCTTGCTAGTGAAACAATTGATATTACCTTGCCCGGTCGTGGCCAACAGGTGGGCAGCATCCACCCAGTGACCCAAGTACAAGAACGTATCTGTCAATTCTTTACCAAAGCAGGTTTTACAGTAGCGACTGGTCCAGAAGTTGAAGATGACTATCACAACTTCGAAGCATTGAATATTCCGGGCCATCACCCTGCACGTGCCATGCACGACACTTTCTACTTTGATGTAAACCATTTATTGCGTACGCATACTTCAGGTGTGCAGATTCGTACCATGGAAAGCCAGCAGCCACCAATTCGTATCGTGTGCCCAGGCCGTGTATACCGTTGTGACTCTGACCAGACGCATTCACCAATGTTCCATCAGATCGAAGGCCTATACGTTGCTGAAAATACCAGCTTCGCTGAATTGAAAGGTTTATTGGTAAACTTGCTGAATGAATTCTTCGAAAAAGATTTGAAAGTGCGTTTCCGTCCGTCTTATTTCCCGTTCACTGAGCCAAGTGCTGAAGTGGATATTATGGATGAACGTGGCAAGTGGTTAGAAGTTTTAGGTTGCGGTATGGTGCATCCGAATGTACTTCGCGCTGCGGGCATTGATCCCGACAAATACAAAGGCTTTGCATTTGGTTTGGGTGTAGAACGTTTTGCAATGTTGCGTTATGGCATCAACGACTTACGTATGTTCTATCAAAACGATGTGCGTTTCTTACGCCAGTTTGCTTAAGTGATTTTTTAGCCTCTCCTTATAAAACTGAGAGGCCAAAACATATTAATTTTTAGATTTGAAAAAATCCCCCTAAATCCCCCTGAGTAGGTTTTAAAGCACTGCTTTTAAAACCTGCGCAAGAAAGGGGAGCCATTTTGACAAGATAAATGGAGGGGAGATTAAGGAAATGAATGTATGAAAATTAGCGAAAATTGGCTGCGCACATGGGTTAACCCAGCCATCGATAGCGAAAAACTGTCTGACCAGTTGACTATGCTTGGTCTTGAAGTGGATGAAATTGCACCTGCGGCAAAACTGTTTACAGGTGTGGTTGTTGGCGAAGTCCTGACTGTCGAACAGCATCCAGATGCCGACCGTTTACGTGTTACCACTGTAAACATTGGTTCAGGTGAACCTCTACAAATCGTGTGTGGTGCACCTAACGTACGTGCGGGTATGAAAGCACCAGTAGCTACCATCGGTGCAGTATTACCAGGCGATTTTAAAATCAAGAAAGGCAAACTGCGTGGTGTTGAATCTCAAGGCATGCTATGCGGTGCTTCAGAAATCGATCTTGAAGATAAAATCGATGGTTTGTTAGAACTGCCTGCAGATGCACCGGTGGGTGTGAATGTTCGTGAATATTTAGACCTTGATGACAACGTGATTGATATCAGCATCACCCCGAACCGTGGTGACTGTTTCAGCATTCGCGGGATCGCACGTGAAATTGGTGTGATTAACCAGTTGCTGGTAACTCCACCTGAAATTAAAGAAGTAGCTGCAACCATCACTGACGAGAAAAAAGTTGTTGCTGAAACGGATGGTTGTCCACGTTATCTCGGCCGCGTGATCAAAAATGTAAATACCAAAGCACCAACTCCTGAGTGGATGGAACGTGCATTAGTCCGCGCTGGTATCCGTCAGCACAGCATTTTGGTCGACATCACCAACTATGTATTGATGGAACTGGGTCAACCATTGCATGCCTTTGATGGTGGCAAGGTTCAAGGTTCAGTACATGTACGTCAAGCGACTGCAGGTGAAAAACTGGTTCTATTGAATGAGCAGAAAGTTGAACTGCAAGACGACGTGATGGTCATCGCAGATGATGAAAAAGCTCTGGCGATTGCAGGGATTATGGGGGGCTTGTCTTCATCAGTAACTGATGAAACTACTGAAATTTTCCTGGAATCAGCATTCTTCGCGCCATTGCATATTGCTGGTCGTGCTCGTCGATTTGGTCTACATACTGATGCATCACAACGTTATGAACGTGGTGTTGACTTTGAATTGCCTATGATTGCAATGCATCGTGCTTCTCAGTTGATTGCTGAGCTTGCAGGCGGTGAGTTTGGTCCAATTATTGTAGCTGAAAAAACAGAGCTGTTACCAAAGCGTGAAGCGATTGAGTTAGAACAAGCGCAAGTCGATCAACTATTAGGTTATATAGTTGAATCAGATTTCATTACAGATGCTTTAACGCGTTTAGGTTGTGAAGTGACTGTAAAAGCTGAAGGTCAGTGGTCAGTGATTCCGCCATCCCACCGTTATGACATGGCAATTTACCAAGACCTGATTGAAGAAGTTGCCCGTATTCACGGTTATGACAATATTCAAATCAGCTTACCGGTCATTGATGTGAAATTGGCGAAATATGAAGACCAATTCGAACTGACTCAGCTTCGTCAAACAGCCGTAACCTTGGGCTATCAGGAAGCGATCAGCTTCAGTTTTGCTGACCTGAAACTGGAAAAACAGTTAAATCCTGACGTCAATCCATTGGCATTGGCGAATCCAATTTCAAGCGATTTGGCAGTGATGCGTTCAACTTTACTGTCTAGCTTGATTCCATGCGTACAGTACAACGTCAACCGCCAGCAGAACCGTGTACGTTTCTTCGAACTCGGTCTGCGTTTTGATTACCAGAATGCGGCTTCAATTCATGATCTGAAACAGATTCCAACTTTTGCCTTGATTGCCACTGGTTCACGTACGCCTGAAACTTGGCATGGTAAAGCGCAGCCAATGGATTTCTTTGACTTCAAAGGTGACATTGAGGAAATTCTGGCAGCTGCGCGTCTGAATGTGGAATATGTACGTTCTGAACGTAGCTGGTTACATCCTGGTCAATCTGCAGAAATTTTGGTGAATGGTCAGTCAATTGGTTATTTAGGTCGTTTACATCCCTCACTTGAAGACCAGCTCGATTTGGCGACGACTTGGGTCGCTGAATTAGATCAATCGGCTGTTTTGCAAACTTATGTATCTAATTTTACAGAATTATCACGTTTTCCATCGGTTCGACGTGATATTGCGCTTTTAATTAGTGATAAGATTAATGTTAGCGAAATTCAGGGACTTATCGAAAAAACAGGTGGAGAGCTGCTAGGCTCGACATGGTTGTTCGATGTGTACACTGGACAAGGAGTAGAAGAAGGGAAACGCTCACTGGCTTTTGCACTTCTCTGGCAGCATCCAAGCCGTACACTGGAAGATGCTGAAATTAAATCAGGTATGGATAATATCCTTCAGGTGTTGGAAAACACTTACCAAGCGACATTGAGGGCTTCATGACAGCATTAACAAAAGCAGAAATGGCTGATCATTTGAGTGAGCTCACGAGTTTAAATCGTCGTGAAGCTAAACAAATGGTCGAGTTGTTTTTCGACGAGATTAGCCAAGCGCTAATTTCGGGCGAACAAGTAAAATTATCGGGTTTCGGTAACTTTGAGTTGCGTGATAAGCGTCAACGTCCAGGCCGTAATCCGAAAACGGGCGAAGAGATTCCGATCTCTGCACGCCGTGTTGTTACGTTCCGCGCGGGACAGAAGTTCCGTCAACGTGTGGGGAATGAGCAGATCAATTGATCTGCTTTTTTTATATCTAACATTTTTATTTTTTACATAAAAAAAGAGAGCCAAAGGCTCTCTTTTTTTGTACTGAATAATCGTAAAGATTATTGAGCAGCAGCTGGAGTAGCTTCAGAAGCAGCAGTAGCTTGAGCAGCAGCGTCAGTAGCAACAGCAGCAGCAGCGTCAGCTTCAGCAACAGCAGCAGCGTCAGAAGCAGCAACTTCAGAAGTAGCTTCTACAGCAGCAGCGTCAGCAGCAGCTTCAGCTTCAGAAGCAGCTTCTACAGCTTCAGATGCAGCTTGGTTAGCGTCAGCAGCAGCGTCGTCAGCTTTTTTAGCACAACCAACGAAAGCTAAAGTAGTAGCAACTGCAGCAGCAATAGCGATTTTTTTGAATAACATGGCATCACTCTCTAAAAAATTGAGATTAAAAAAAACCAAAGTCAGGCTGTAATATGCTTTTATTATTCCTAATAGTGTTAGGGACTAACAACGCAGGAGCAGTCTAACTGGTCTGCAAATATGCTATCACTGCGCATTTTTAATTGCTACTAGGTGAGCATCAAAAACAGCGAAAAAACGATAAAAATTAAGGGTTTTTTAACAGAAAATAACAATTAATTGAAAGATATAGATTGGAGAAAGGCTTATTAAGCTTATAAAAACTATACAGTTATTTATTTGTTTACTTTAATAATCAAAAACTTAAAAAGAAGTTTACAGATAACTCAGTACATTGTTTTATTGTGTAACATACGTCAACCATAAAAAAAAGGCCACCTTGAATGGTGACCTTTCTGATAATTTTAGTTCGATGCTTTGCGTTTCATTTGATCAAAAAAATCATCATTGGTTTTGGTTTCTTTCATGCGGTCAAGCAGGAATTCCATCGCGACCAGTTCATCTTGGGTATGCAGAAGTTTACGAAGAATCCAGACTTTACGCAGTTTGTCTTCGGACATTAAACGTTCTTCACGACGCGTACCGGATTTCTTGATATTCATCGCAGGGAATACGCGTTTTTCCGCAATACGGCGATCCAGCGTGATTTCCTGGTTACCTGTACCCTTGAATTCTTCGTAGATCACTTCATCCATTTTACTGCCGGTTTCAATCAGTGCAGTAGAAATGATTGTAAGAGAACCGCCTTCTTCGATATTACGTGCAGCACCAAAGAAACGTTTAGGACGCTCAAGTGCATGTGCATCTACACCACCGGTCAGTACCTTACCTGATGAAGGAATCACAGTGTTATATGCACGTGCCAGACGGGTAATCGAATCCAGCAGAATCACCACATCTTTCTTGTGTTCAACCAGACGTTTAGCTTTTTCAATCACCATTTCAGCCACTTGAACGTGACGGGCAGGGGATTCATCAAAGGTAGAAGCGACCACTTCACCGCGAACAGTACGTTCCATTTCGGTGACTTCTTCAGGACGTTCATCAATCAGAAGCACAATCAGGAAGCATTCAGGGTTGTTACGAACAATCGATTGCGCGATGTTCTGTAATAGCATGGTTTTACCAGCTTTTGGTGGTGCAACGATAATTGAACGTTGACCTTTACCAATGGGCGCCACCAGATCGACCACACGTGCAGTTAAATCTTCAGTTGTACCATTACCAAGTTCCATCACAAGCTGTTCAGTCGGGAACAATGGAGTTAAGTTTTCGAACAAGATCTTGTTACGTGAATTTTCTGGGGTATCGTAGTTAATCTGATTGACTTTAAGCAAAGCAAAATAACGCTCACCTTCTTTAGGCGGACGAATGGTTCCCGTAATGGTATCACCGGTACGCAGGTTAAAGCGGCGAATTTGTGATGGACTGACATAGATATCGTCAGGACCTGCCAAATAAGAGCCTGCTGCAGAGCGTAAGAAGCCAAAACCATCTGACAAAATTTCTAGAACGCCATCACCAAAAATCTCTTCGCCATTCATCGCATGGCGTTTTAAGATGGCAAAAATAATGTCTTGCTTACGGTTACGAGCCATACCTTCAAGGCCCATAAACTCGGCAATCTTGATGAGTTCGCCAATCGGTTTTTTCTTGAGTTCGGTTAAATTCATAGGTGGTCAGATAGAATCAAAGTTCTAAGGTATAGGTTAGAAAGGGAGTAACATTCGGCCGCATATAAGCATTCAAACGAAAGCAATTGAATTTGCACAAGAACAATTCAGAGGTCTGTTTGATTGTTTCAAAGAGAAATGTGAAAACAATTTCTATTGCCGAGCGGCATGTTATGTAATGTGTCTTGTAAGAAACTGACAGGATTTAGCATCCTTTATCTCTTGAAGTTGAAATATAAGAGAGAAACAGGTTTTTGTCAATTTGTAGACGAAAAAAATACGCAACCTTTGGTCGCGTATTTTTAGTTGAGCATTTAGTGCTTAGATATTTTGATCAATAAATGCAGTCAATTTAGATTTTGGTGCTGCACCGACTTGAGTTGCTACCACTTCACCATTTTTGAACATCAATAAAGCTGGAATGTTACGGATATTGAAATTCACAGCAGTTTGTTCGCAAGATGTTACATCAACTTTGACAATTTTCACTTTGCCTTGATATTCATCAGCCAATACTTCAAGTACAGGGGCAATAGCTTTACATGGCGCACACCAGCCAGCCCAGAAATCAACCAGCACAGGAACGTCTGATTGAAGAACGTCTGCTTCGAAGTTTGCGTCAGTAGTGTTTACGATGTTGCCAGACATGGAGTGCTCCAGAATTAATTTTATAAAGATAACTATAATTATTAGTATTACATAGCCATCTTTAACAATGTAGGGGAATCTGTAAATTTTCAAGCTTTATTGTTGTTTTGTCTAATGGATGATCACGATAGTCACCATCGCCTCATACAATTGTCCTATAAATGAAAAAAATAATTACGCGAAATTGTCCTGACAAATGGCTTTTAAATTGCATGGTTGTGAATTACTCTAAGCACAATTCTTAAAAGGTTTATTTCTAGAATGTCTGATTTTTTGATTGATGAAGAATTACTCGCAGCCATCGATATGGGATCAAACAGTTTTCATTTGGCGATTGCCCGGGTGGATCATGGCGAAGTGAAAAAAGTCGCATCAATGTCAGAAAAGGTTCAGCTTGCTGCGGGACTGGATGAAAATAAAAATTTAACTGAAGCCGCACAGCAACGTGGTTTAGCTTGTCTGGCCCGTTTTGTCGGACGTTTGGGTTCTGTACAACCAAACCGTTTACGGATTGTGGCAACCAATGCATTACGCCAAGCCAAAAATGGTCATGAGTTCATTCAGAAAGCGGCTGAAATTTTACCAAAACCGATTGAAATTATTGCTGGTCGTGAAGAAGCGCGTCTAATTTATCTCGGTGTGTCACATACCATGGCCAATACTGGTCGTCGCCTGGTGGTAGATATCGGTGGGGGGTCGACTGAACTGATTATCGGGGAAGAATTCGAACCCATTCATACCGAATCAGTTCAGATGGGTTGTGTGACTTTTACCAAGAAATTCTTTGCTGATGGTGAAATTACCCATAAAGCCTTTGATAAGGCAGTGACTGCGGCGCGAAAAGAAATTTCAGGCATTGCCAATACGTATAAATCTGCCGGTTGGGATGCGGTGATTGGTTCGAGTGGTACGATTAAGGCTTGCCGTCAGATCTGTGTCAACATGGGCTGGAGCAATGATAAAGAACAGCTCACTCGTGAAGGTCTGGAAAAACTTAAAGACAAATTATTCAAATATAAGCATGTTTCGGACATGGAATTTGAGGGTCTGAAAGATGACCGCCGTGCAGTCTTGCCTGCAGGAATTGCCATTTTATATGCGGTATTTGATGTACTGAATATTCCACATCTGGTCTATTCAGATGGAGCATTACGTGAAGGTGTGATGTATGACCTCTTGGGTCGTTTCAAGCATGAAGATATACGTGATCGTTCAGTCCATGCCTTGATTGGTCGTTATAATGCCGATGCCAAGCAGGCCGAACGTGTAGTGCAGACTGCACAAAAACTGTTTGATGATGTAGCAGGTGATCTTGGCCTATATAGCGAGGACAGTGATTTACTTCGTCGTGCAGCTTATTTGCACGAAATTGGTTTAGCGATCAGTCATAGTGGTTATCACCGCCACGGTGCCTATTTGTTGCAACATTCTGACATTGCCGGTTTTTCGCAGGTAGATCAGAATTATTTGTCACATTTGGTCGCACATCATCGCCGTAAATTGCGCGCTGATGCCAAGCATGATGTGATGAAAGTCGGTGGAACTAAACTTTTACAGCTGTGTTTGCTGTTGCGTCTGGCGGTTTTGGTCAATCACAGTCGTAGTGATGAGATGCTTCCTGCCATTGAACTTAAGGTCAAGAATGCGCAACAATGGCAGCTCAGCATTTCTGGTGATGCCAAACAATGGCCATTATTGATTGCTGAACTGCATGATGAACAGGTGCAGTTTAAAAATTGGGAGATCGAGCTCTCGGTTCAATCTGAACAATTTGTTAATTAATACCTTTATAGGGATGAAAACGGTTGACCTATGAAAAATAAAGCTACCCCATCAAAAGCATGGACGACAGTACAGATTGCTCGTCATCCGGAACGTCCACAATTTCTGGACTACGTAGGTGAAATATTCACTGAATTTGATGCTTTGCATGGCGACCGTCTCTATGGTGATGATGGCGCAATGATCGGTGGTCTGGCACGTTTCGATGGACAACCGGTGATGATCGTGGGTCAGCACCGTGGTCGTAGTACCCGTGAAAAATTACAGCATAATTTTGGGATGAGTAACCCGGAAGGTTACCGTAAAGCTCAGCGTCTGCTCGATATGGCGGAACGTTTTAATCTGCCAGTCTTCACCTTTATTGATACCATGGGTGCATACCCGGGTGTGGGTGCGGAAGAGCGTGGTCAGGCTGAAGCGATTGCATCGAGTTTGGCACAACTTTCTAATCTGAAAGTACCTGTAATTGCCACTGTTCTGGGTGAAGGTGGTTCAGGCGGTGCACTCGGGATTGGCGTGGCAGATCGTGTAGTGATGCTCTCTCACAGTATTTATTCAGTGATTTCACCGGAAGGTTGTGCGTCTATTCTGTGGAAAACTTCAGAAAAAGCGGAACAAGCCAGTGAAGCTTTGGCATTAACTGCTGAAAAATTGCAGAAGATGGGCATTGTTGAATACGTCGTTGATGAAGGTGAAGGTGCACATCTGGATCCGGATGAAGTTATGTACCAACTGAAAGCAGTCCTGAAAGAAGCTTTAAATGAACTGCAAGCAATGGAACCACAAGCACGATGCGAAGCACGTTACCAACGTTTAATGAAGTTTGGCAGCGACAATTTAGGTCTGGCATCTTAAAGCAACTGCAGGGCTTTCCTGCAGAGACAAAATTTCTAATCGGATGTAGTGGCGGCGTGGATTCCATGCTGTTGCTGCATCTGATGTTTTTTTTGTGCCTGGAAAAAATCCGTGCGATCTATGTTGATCATCAATTGCAAAGTATCAGTAATGAATGGGGCACTTTTGTCCAGCAACAATGTCAGCAACTAAATATTCCTTGCATCATTCAGCCGGTCCATGTTGCCAGTGGCAATCTGGAATCTCAGGCTCGCCAATCGCGTTACCAAGCTTATTTACAACATCTTCAGCCCAATGAAGTTCTAGTCTTGGCTCATCATCAGCAAGATCAGGCAGAAACTTTAATGTTACGCTTACTTTCTGGGGCAGGGATTGATGGTCTGGCTGCGATGAAAGCGATCGATATTCGGAAAAATTTAACTATCTGGCGGCCACTACTGGATATTTCCCGTGAGCAGATTTGCCAATGGGCAGCAGATTTAAACATCCAGAATATTGAAGATCCGACCAATCAGAATACTCATTATGACCGTGCTTGGGCACGTCAGGTGCTATGGCCAGTCTTAAGTCATCGCTATCCGAAAATGCAGTCTGCCTTGGCACGTACCAGTGAGCTGATGCAAGATGCGCAAAACATTTTGCAAGAAGTATTGGAGCAGGATCTGAAACGCTGTGGCAATGCCGAAATCCTCGATATACCTTCATTCTCAAGTTTATCCAAAGCACGGCAGCGCCAGTTAATCTCGGTCTGGATGAAAGGCGAAGGACAATATCGTCCTTCTCTGGACATGGTTGAGCGTGTACAGACCGAAGTAATCGAAGCGAAACAGGATGCTCAGGCAGCGCTGCATTGGTCGGGCTATTATTACGTGCGTTATCAGCAGCAGTTACATCGCCTAAAAGCTGAAGTTTATCTGGCTGATCAACAGCTAAACTTAGCTGAACAGCAGATCATTTTACAGAATAAAAATCAGGTTCATCTTCCTTCTGGTCAATTCGGGATTCAAAGGGCTGAGATAGGATTGTCTCCCACTTTATTAGGACAACCCTTGTATTTACGTCAACGGAAGGGGGGTGAAAAAATTCATCTCTATGGCCGGATGGGGCACTGGCCGCTCAAAAAAGCCATTCAGGAAGCGCAAATATTTCCCTGGACTCGGCATACTATTCAAATATTAAGCACAGATAATGTTATGCTAGGCGTGTTTACACCTAAAGGATTTTGGTTAGCTCAATCTGCATATTGTGAGGCAGGGGGGTGGCTACCCATTTCGGTTTCTTCAACTTTAGAATTCAACGACGAGCATTAAACATGAGTGCAGCTTTAAATTGTAATATTAGTTTTATTGGTGGCGGTAATATGGCTCAAGCTCTGATTGGCGGGCTAATTTCGCAGGGGTTGCCAGCAACGCGTATTACAGTTTCTGATCCGGTTGAGAAAGTACGCTCACTTCTTGCAGAAAAAGAAGTCAATGTCACCGATGATAATATTGCTGCTATTAAAGATGCGGATATCGTCCTGTTTGCAGTCAAACCACAGGTTTTAGCTGGTGTGTTAAAACCACTTCAAGGTTTACTTGATGGCAAGCTGGTGATTTCAATTGTTGCGGGTGCCGAGATTGCAACACTATCTGCGCTATTGAGTACTGACCGTATTGTCCGTGTAATGCCAAATACACCCGCATTGGTACAGACTGGTGCACATGGTTTATTTGCCAATGCTGAAGTGGGTAATGATGACCGTGAGCTGGCGAGTCAGGTTTTGGCTTCTACCGGCCTGACAATTTGGGTAAACTCAGAAGCTCAGATTGATGCCGTAACTGCTGTGTCCGGTTCAGGTCCTGCTTATTTCTTCTATATGATGGAAAGCATGATTCGTGCAGGCAAGAATTTAGGTCTGGATGAAAAAGTAGCTACTGCATTGACGTTGCAAACTGCTTTGGGGGCAGCGCAAATGGCGATCACCAGTTCTAATACACCAGCAGAGCTGCGTAAGAATGTCACATCTCCGAATGGTACAACTCAAGCGGCATTGGAAGTATTTGATCGCGCGCAAATTTCTCAGAATATTCAGGCAGCGCTTGCTGCTGCGCAAAAACGTAGTCAGGAACTGGCCCAAGAGCTCAGTGACAATAGCAAATAATCTTCAGTTTAATTTTTAGGAACGTTCAAGTATGGGTGCAAATTCTGCGCTAATTTTTGGCATTATCATTAACGTCGCGATTTTGCTCGTATTCTTCCGCTTTTTAATGCAATTGGCCGCGGTGAGTCCTTATAATCCTGTCGTTCTATCTACTGTCAAAGCGACTAAAATTGTAGATGTGTTCGGGCGTATTTTCCCAACTGCAGGTAAAGGCCGGGTGAATACTGCTGCACTGGCACTTTTGGTCGTGCTGTATTTGCTGAAAATTTTTGGCATCATGTATTTGTCTGGGGGAATGCCAAATGGTCCAATCCATTTGCTTATTCTAACCTTCGTTACCATGATGCAGGATTTGATTCGCTTCTGTCGTTACCTGATTTTTGCAACGATTATTTTGAGCTGGGTGGTGATGTTTACCCAATCCCGTTCACCTTATATTGAAGTGGTTCAGGAACTTGCAGAACCATTATTGGCACCGTTCCGCCGTATCATGCCGAATATGGGGATGATCGACCTGTCTCCAATTCTGGCAATTTTGGCATTGATCGTAATTGAAATGATCATGAATCAGGTGGCAATTGTATTGCTAACCGGTCTTTAATCAGATCCCAAAGAAAAAGGACGCCTAAGCGTCCTTTTTTATTTCAAGAAAATTCCCTCTCCTTGTAGGAAAGGGTTAGGGTAAGGTCTATAAATTCAAATAACCTCCATCCCAACCTTTCTCCTAAAAGGAGGAAGGAGCTTTAGTATTAATGCGCTTCATCCCAGTTCATGCCTTTACCGACTTCCACGACCAAAGGCACAGAGATTTCAATCACAGATTGCATCACTTCGGCCAATTGAGGAGCCAGTTCATCTGCAATCGCTTCATCGACTTCAAATACCAATTCATCGTGGACTTGTAGCAGCATTTTGGCCTGATCTTTAGGTAGCATTTTATCAACCTCAATCATCGCCATTTTAATGATGTCTGCAGCCGAACCTTGTAATGGTGCATTAATCGCAGCACGTTCAGCAGCTTTGCGGACCATCATGTTACGGGCATCGATATCAGGTGTGTATAAACGGCGGCCTAGAATGGTTTCAACGAAGCCTTGTTCCAATGCCACCTGACGGGTACGCTGCATATATTCATAAATCCCTGGATAACGACGGAAATACTGTTTGATATATTCCTGGGATTCCTGACGAGTAAAACCTAACTGACGAGTCAGGCCAAATTCAGACATGCCATAGAGCAGACCGAAGTTCACGGCTTTAGCCTGACGACGCTGATCATTGGTCACTTCTTCAAGCGGGATACCGAGAACTTCAGCTGCGGTACGGCGGTGCACGTCCTGTCCATGGTTAAAGGCATCTACTAGTGCATCATCCTGAGATAAATGTGCCATCAGACGCAATTCAATCTGTGAATAATCGGCTGCGAGTAAGACACGGCCTTCAGGCGCAATAAAGGCCTTACGAATCTGACGTCCGATTTCCGCACGAATGGGAATGTTCTGCAAGTTTGGATCGGTTGATGATAAACGGCCGGTTGCAGTCAGTGCCTGATGATAACTGGTATGCACACGATGGGTCTCATTATTGGCCTGCTTGCATAGACCATCGGTATAGGTACTTTTCAGTTTAGACAGACCCCGATATTCCAGAATCAGTTCAGCAATCGGGTGTTCCAGTTTTTCCAGCACACTCTCACTGGTGCTGTACTGACCGGTAGAGGTCTTTTTGCCACCTTTTAGGCCTAGTTTATCAAACAGAACTTCACCGACCTGTTTCGGAGAGCTGACATTAAACGCTTCACCGGCTATTTCAGTGATCTGATTTTCCAGATTCTGCATGGTTTGAGCGAACTCACAACCGAGTTGATCCAAGAAAGCCAGATCCAGTCGGATGCCATTTTCTTCCATACTGGTCAGCACACGGGCTACTGGCATTTCAATATTATGCAGAATATTGACCAGTTCAGGATAAGTCTGCAGCTTTTTGCTGAGTACTTCAAACAGACGATAGGTCACATGCGCATCTTCTGCAGCATAGTGTGCTGCAGTTTCGATCTCGATTTTATTGAAAGTTTTTTGTTTGGCGCCTTTGCCTGCCACCTGCTCATAAGTGGTGGTTAAGTGGCTTAAGTACAGACGAGCAACATCGTCCATGCCATGGCGGGTGGCAACCGAGTTCAGCACATAAGAAGCCAACATGGTATCAAAATACCAGCCCGCCAGATGAATGCCGTGATTTTCCAGAACATGCGCATCATATTTCAGATGGTGGCCAATTTTCTGAATCGCTTCATCTTCTAAAATCGGTTTGATCTGAGCCAGAATTTCTTCACGATTTAGCTGTTCTGGAGCACCTTCATAATCATGTGCTAGCGGTACGTAATAGGCATCCTCTGCATCAAAAGCCACCGAAAAACCAACAATCTGTGCAATACGATAATCCAGGCTGGTGGTTTCAGTATCAAAAGCAAAGCGTTTTTCAGTATTTAAACGTTCAAACAGCTTGTCCCAATCTTCCTGAGTCAACACAGTATGATACGTCGCTTTTCCGAGATGATCGTTATCACTGCTTAGTGTTGCCTGCTGGTCATTGGCTTCCTGAGGTTCAGGTGCTGCTTTAGCAGTAATCGATTGGGTAGCCTGTTTATAGTTACGATTGTTTGGATTATTCGGATGGTCCAGTGATTGCAGCTGGTTACGGAATTCCAGTTCAGTATAAAGATTACGTAAAGCTTCTACATTTGGGTCCTGAAGTTTCAGGTCATCATAAGTGAAGCTTAAATCCAGATCGCAAATGATGCTGGCCAATTGATGATCCAATGCAATGCCATCGGTATTGTCTTTAATATTCTGACCCACTTTACCTTTGATCTTGTCGACATTTTCCAGAATGCCACCAATCGAGCCATATTCATTGAGTAATTTGGCTGCAGTTTTTGCCCCAATCCCAGGCACACCCATAATACCATCTGAGGCATCACCCATCAGGGTCAGATAGTCAATGATCTGGTTTGGCCATACGCCAAACTTTTCAAAAACCCCATCAACATCCATTGGTTTTTCTTTGAAACTGTCTTCCAGGGTCACTTTATCAGTCACCAGCTGTGCCATGTCTTTATCACCAGTTGAAATCAGTACCTGATGACCTAAAGCTTCAGCACGTTTAGCCAGTGTACCAATAATGTCATCGGCTTCCGCACCTGGCAGCATATGCAGGGGAATGCCTAATGCGCGAATCAAGGCATGTAAGTATGGAATTTGCTGTGACAGTTCTTCCGGCATGCTCGGACGGTCACCTTTATAAATAGGTGATAGCTCGTGACGGAAAGTCGGTTCAGGCGTGTCGAAAATCACCGCCATATGGGTTGGCTGGGTACGGCGCATCAGTTTTTGAATAGCAGAAATTGCACCACGAATTGCATTGGTGTGCAGACCGGTTGACGTGGTTAATGGTGGTAGTGCATGAAAGGCACGAAATAAAAAGTAAGAGCCATCGACCAAGACAAATGGTGGCATGTAATCAATTCCTTATTCAAAAAACAGTTTTATTGTACGTGATTTTTACTGCACTCGCAGGGGCAAGTCGGTTTCTACAGCTTAGCGAATATCGGGTGAAGATGAAATAAGCAGTACAAGCTGTTGTATGATGACATGGTTAAGGAACGAGAACGAGAAGAATGACGGCAGGGCAAAATGAATTGCGTATGATCTGGCTAATTAGTCTGGTGATTGTAGGGATAAGTGCATGGTATCTGGAATTGCAGATCGTGACTTATCTCACTGGTCTGGGTTTCCTGATCAGCGTGATGCAATATATTAGTGCCATTGAAGCGCCCATGCGGGATCTGACAGCACCGACGCAGGTGATTATGTCAGCCAATTCTAAAATACCGCTATATATTTCTTCTATTATCGCCATTGTCGGAGGCGTGACTGAGCTTAACTGGCTCATGGGCATTGGTATTACCGCCTGGATTTTCTTTCTATTACGCTGGCTACAACGTTTGGAACGTAATATTATCCAGTTGCAATCTCGTTACCGGTCAGCAGATCAGACACATCCAGAAATCACTCAACCAGATATTCCTTTACCTATTGCTGCTCAAGCTAGTCCAGATCAATCACAATTGCTGGATCAGATCCAGCAGTGGATTTTTCGAGGAAATCCGGTTCTTAAAGCTGCGATCGCCATTTTGGTGATCGGAATCATTTTATTACTTCGTTTTGCAACAGAGCACTGGCAGCTGAGCTTGGCGGTAAAATTAGGACTGGTCGCTTTATCTGCTGTTGTCGTGACCGGATTGGGTTATACCCTGATCGCTAAAAACCGCAGTTTCGGTCTGGCACTGGAAGGCTTGGGATTAGGGGCACTATTTCTGACCTTGTTCTTTGCCTATTACAATCTGGTGATTGCCACGTTGCCACTGGCAGCTCTGGTGTTCTTGGTCATTTTGGCAATTACGCTGTACTTAAGCTTGAAACAGGAAAGTATTGAGCTGGCAGTCATGGCCTTATTCATTGCCTATCTGGCGCCGTTTACCTTACCGACCCGAGATGCTTCTGCGGTTGAGTTCATCAGTTATTATCTGCTGATTAATATCGGCGTGCTATTACTCAGCAGTTTACGGCCCTGGAAAATTCTGAACCAGATTGCTTTTCTGGTCACAGTCATAGTAGGTGGAATGTATAGCCTGATTCATGGTCATACATACGAACGTTATACGATGACGACTCTGATTCTGGCACATAGTGCGGTATTCATCTGGCTGGGCTTTCGTTTTAGCCAGTTACTGGCTCGGCAGGATCTTTCGCGTTTTCGTTTAAAACCGGTTCTGGATCTTGCCCTGATTTTCGCTGCACCGATTACCGCCTATATTTTCCTGTATCTGATTCATTTCAATCAGCCTGATCAAAAGCTTTGGCAAGCCGGATTTAGTCTGTTATTTGCCGGGATATTTGCAGTCTGCTGGACCTTAGTTCGCCGTCGAGAGAGTATTCAGGTCATTTCCCAAAGTTATCTCAGCCTGATGCTGATCTTTCTGGCTTTGGTTCCCCCCATTTTATTGACAGAGCAGTGGAGCGTAGTCGGTTGGGCGGTTGAAGGAGTACTGATTTATCTCTGGGCATTGGAAAAGAATATTCGGGTTGCGCATTATCTGAGTATGGGACTGCTGATCATGGCAGGCTTCAGTAGTGTTTACTATCTGATTGAGCTTAATCCCACACCGCGGGAAATTTTCTGGATTCTCAGCTTCTGTTATGTCGCCGTCGTCTTCCTGAGTCAGCTTAAAGCCAAATATCGCCAGCAGCTGAATAGTTTAAGTATCAGTTTTCTGAGTATTCTCAGTTTTACTGGAATTTTGATGTTGTTTGCCTTGCTTGAAGATGAATTTGCTTATGAGCAGGCCTATATTTATAGTTTATTCAGTCTTGCACTGGGTCATACGGTTCTAAGTGAAATCATACAACGCAAGCATCAGGAATGGTGCTGGTTATTGCCAAAATGGAGCAGTCTTACGCCATTGGTGATCATTGCGATTCTGCTGGCTGTTGATCATAGCGAAAATGGGATTCTGGTCTGGCCAAGTGCTTTGGAGCGTGGAATCTTTGCACTTTCATCATTATTGCTGGCTGCTTTATGGTTAAGACCGGTGAAAGGGATTGATTTATCCAAAGAGTGGATGAGCTTTGGTATTTTTGCCAGCCTGGCTTTAGCCAGTTTATGCCTAATACCGAGCATGCCTTATCTCAGTATGGTAATTCTGCCTCTGGTATTCTGGTTCTGGTGTTACCGACAAAAAGAAAATTCAGAGTGGCGTTTACTCTGGCAAAGTAAAAACTGCTTGGTATTAATGGGAGCTTGGTTAATATGCTCACAGCTGTTTAACCAGCAAGCTTTCCAATATTACTGGCTGCCTCTATTCAATCCATTTGATCTGATTAGTCTGGCCATGCTTGCCAGTTTCCTATGGATGCTGTTGCAGCAGATTCGGGCAGGACACGATCGCGGTATGATGTCGGTACTGATGGTGCTAAGCCTGTTATGGCTGTCGAGCTATATTGTATTACGGGCTCTACATATCTATCTGCAAACACCATTTAATAGTCTGGAATTGTGGAGCAATGCTACGGTGCAGCTAAGCTTGACGATTCTTTGGGTATTGCTGGCTTGGGCAACCATGTGGACGGCTACGCTAAAAAGGCTTAAACCGATGTGGATTTTAGGAGGCAGTATTCTGGTGATCGTCAGCTTGAAGCTGGTGTTATTCGACTTATCTCATACCGGTACACTGACACGTGTGATTTCATTCTTGCTGGCCGGTGGGGTCATGCTACTGATTGCGTATATAGCACCAATGCCGGATGGGGAGAAAAGGGTTTGAATCTAAATTACTCGATTTGAGCGTTAATTTAATCTCCCCAAACCCTGAACGAGCTTAAAGCACTGCTTTAAGCGATATGTAAAAGAAAGACAGGCTTTTTATGACAGTTCCTCCCTTAGTAAAGGGAGGTGAGGAGGGATTTAGAAAAAGTTATTTTAAATCCGGTTCTCTCTTCAGCTCCTTCTCATTGGCATATTGATCAACGTCTTCATTTTCCAGTGGGCGAGCCAGTGGATGATCAACAAAGCCCATTTTTGGTACCGGAATTTCAATCTGGTTATCGAGAAAGCCATTTCGAATCCGTTCCTGCATTTCATCACGGACTTTCAGATAATTTTCCTGCTGACACCAAATCGCAAACAAAAGTTCAATCGAAGATTCACGGAAGGCGGTGACTGTGACTGCAGGCTTTGGATCGGCCAGAACCAGCGGATATTTATTGGCAACATCAAGCAGTACTTCACGCACCTTGATGATGTCTTCATGGAAATTAATAGCCAAGGTAATCGGAATACGCCGGATTGGAAACTTGGACAGGTTGTGTACCGGAGCCCGGATCAGTTGTTCGTTCGGCAAACGTATATAGATATTATCTTGGGTAAGCAGTTTAACCGAGAGCAGATCAATCGAAATCACTTCACCTTCAACGGTATGTCCACGAATCAGTGTAATCTGAATGGTATCACCGACCTCAAAAGATCCTTCACCAATCAGGAAGATACCGCTGATCAGGTTGGATGCAGAGGTTTGAGAAGCGAAACCCAAAGCCACAGTTAAAATACCCGCTGCACCGAGGAAAACACTGAGCTTAAAGCCGGCTTCCTTCAAACTCGCCATCACAAACAACAGGAAAATAAAGTAGAAAATCCCGCGGCGCCAGACCATTTGCTGATGCGCATTAAAGCGTATACCAATAGTGCGGATAAAAGCATTCGAAAAAAAACGTGCGATCAGGAAACCAATAAAACACAGCACAACCGCGACGACAATTTCAGTCAGACGATCCGTATTAATATTGGTAAATACTCCCTTGAGACTGTTGGTGACTTCGGTTGGAATATTCGAATTTGGCATCACACGCTCTTAGAAAAATGAATCAAACATATTAAATAAATTTCCCGCTGGATCACGCGGTGGGTGTAAATAATCCACTTCACCCGCATTGGGCGGGGTACGGTTTTCCACCCGGATCCGGGGGGGGCGATCCAGACCTTCATGCAGAACCTTAATCTGCGAGGTCCATAAACGTTCAGTGCTGGCACTATAAAAGAGAGGCAATGCAGGTACTGGAACATTCATTCGATCGAAACGCAGTTGCTGCTGACTAGTATTATGAAATTCAATCGGGGTCACAGCACGGAATGCACGAGGACGTAATTGTTGGAGCTCGGTTCTTCCGTCAACTGCGGTAGCATAGCAAATTTCACCGGAACGATGATTGGGTCCAAACCAGGTGTCTTTCGGTAAAATCACTGGAAGATCAAAAATCGGTTCACGTTGACCTTCGACAAAACCGGCAATCCATAGCGGGGTGCTGATATAGAGGGTTCCACGTTGTCCAGCCGGAATATAAATCGGATCAACCGGTTTAATTACTACGGAGCGATTCGCCAGACGCGGCATAAGCTGTAACTTGCTTTGGGTAGATTTGAACATATAGCGTTCAATTTTCACCGGTTTCGGAAATGCAAACAGTGGATCATTAATCTGATGCCATTGCTGTTCATAATCGTACTGCACCGTCGGACGATAATATTCCAGTCGCCATTCTTGCAAGCCTCGGGTCAAACGAAACAGCAGAGAGCCAAATTGCCAGGCCTTGGACTCGTTAATTTCAAAACTTTGTTCTCCCCACCATTGAATTCTGGGAGACTGCAGGTTTAATTCCTCTTGATCTTGCGGCAATGTTGGCATCCTTTCTTGCTAAATCTTTGAAAACATACTTCACGCTGTCATATGCTTAGAGTACACTCAATTTAAATTTTTTCATCATTATTATAATCTGCGATGCAAGTACTGAAACAATTACAAATCCCGTATAGCTTTGCGAAACGTCATGGTGTGCTGTTACGTTATGAGGGAGATCAGGCTTTTATTGTCCGCCGTGACAATACGTCTATGCTTGCATTGCAGGAAGCACGCCGTTTGCTGGGTCATCCGGCCCAGTATCAACATTGTACAGAACAAGAATTCAATCAGTTACTCAGTTCCAGTTTTGCCGGCGATAGTGGTGAGTCACAGCAGGTCGCGGCTGGTCTGGAAGATCACCCGGATTTATTAAGCCTTGCTGATTCGGTCCCTGAAGCCGAAGATCTGATGGATCAGGAGGATGATGCGCCTATTGTCCGTCTGATCAATGCCTTGTTGTCTGAAGCAATCCGGGTTGGAGCTTCAGATATTCATGTGGAATCTTTTGAAAAACGACTTTCCGTACGTTTGCGTGTCGATGGGCAGTTGCGTGAAATTGTGCAGCCACGTCGTGAACTGGCACCATTACTGGTATCACGGATCAAGGTCATGGCCAAGCTGGATATTGCGGAAAAACGGATTCCTCAGGATGGCCGTATTTCCTTGCGTCTGGCAGGTCGTGAAGTCGATGTCCGTGTTTCGACCTTGCCATCCTCTTATGGGGAGCGGGTGGTGATGCGTTTGCTGGACAAACAGGCTGGCCGTCTGAATATGACTCATCTGGGCTTGATGAATAATGATTATGATCGACTCAAGACCTTGGTGCATCGCCCTCATGGCATTATTCTGGTGACTGGACCTACAGGTTCGGGTAAGACCACTACCCTATATGCAGCACTCTCTGATCTGAATGATGGTTCCAAAAATATTCTGACAGCTGAAGATCCAGTGGAATATCAGTTAGAAGGGATTGGTCAGACTCAGGTAAATACCAAAGTCGATATGACCTTTGCCCGTGCCTTAAAAGCCATGTTACGTCAGGATCCAGATGTAGTGATGGTCGGTGAGATTCGTGATCTGGAAACCGCAGAGATTGCAGTTCAGGCATCATTGACAGGCCACCTGGTATTATCAACACTACATACCAATACTGCGATTGGTGCAGTGACGCGTTTAAAAGACATGGGAATTGAGCCATTCTTACTATCCAGCTCTCTAATTGGCGTAGTTGCTCAGCGTCTGGTGCGTACCTTATGTCCACATTGTGCGACCTGGAAGGATGCAGATGCATTTGAAAAGAATCTGTTTGAACATATTGAGCATCCACAGGAGTTGAGATTACCTCAACCGCACGGTTGTGAACGCTGTGGGAATACCGGCTTTAGTGGACGTACTGCCATTTATGAAATTGTACCGGTCGATGAGCATATGCGCCGTCTGATTCATGGCAATGCGGCTGAATATGAGCTGGAAACCTATGCACGTCAGCAATCAGGTTCAATTCGCGATGATGGTTTACGTAAAGTGCTGGCTGGTAAAACCACGATTGAAGAAGTTCTGCGTGTAACCAATGAGGCGGCAGAGTAAATTTATTCGTTGTGCTAGAAAGGCGCAGTTTTCTTAAGTAAATATCTCAAATGATCATTTTTTTTATTAAATAGCACACAGTAATTTTGATTAAAATTTTAAAAGAATAATCAGCTCTATCCTGAAATGCCTTCTGATTTTTCAGGATAGAGAGTGGAATGCTTATGTAGACTTAGGTGATGACATTTAACGTGACATCAATATTGTTACGGGTTGCATTTGAATAAGGACAAACGATGTGTGCGGCATCGACCAGCTTTTGAGCTTCTTCCTGTTCCATGCCTTCTAAATGAACATTTAAAGTCACTTCAATACCAAAACCGGTAGGAATCGGACCAATGCCAACTTCACCCTCAATATAGGCATCTTTGCTAATATTGATTTTATCCCGGTTGGCAACAAACTTCATGGCACCTAAAAAACAGGCTGAATAACCTGCAGCGAACAATTGTTCAGGATTGGTCCCGCCACCTGGGCCACCCATTTCCTTAGGCACTGCCAGTTTTACATCCAGAATCTGATCGTCAGAGGTTGCACGGCCATCTCGACCGCCTGTAGCTTTGGCACGTGCGGTATATACTGCTTTTTCTAATGACATGAGAGTATTTCCTGCTTGTTCTTTTATGGAACTTCTATGCTCCATAATTTCTAGGGAAGAATAAGCAGGGATTTTGTTAATTTATGCAAGCGAATGAGAATACGGTAAAAAGTCTGACTTAAGAAAATTGTAATAGCTTGTGATGCTGCATGAGTGGCATAGACTCACGCACTTTGGCCTGCTCAGTCAAATCAAAATCAACCGTAAAAATCTGTGCGCCTTCCGCATGCACCATATCGAGAAGTTGACCACGGCTATTTGCGGCAGCGGCATGTCCCCAAGTTTGACGTTTTTCACCATGCCAACCCTGTTGAGCAGCACCGAGAACTGTGCATTGGGTATCCATTGCACGTGCTTGCAATAATAATTGCCAGTGCATTTGGCCAGTGGTGTAAGTAAAGGCAGATGGCGCAGTTAAAATATTCGCGCCTTGGCCACGTAAATGAAGCGCGAGTTCAGGGAAACGCAGGTCATAGCAGACCATCATACCGATATTGCCAAAAGGTGTTTTCGCAACAACAACATCGGTACCTGGTTCAAAAAATTGGGATTCCTGATAGCCACCCACAGCATCACCGACCTGTACATCAAAGAGGTGAATCTTGTCATAGCGGGCTTCAGTTTTTTCTGGGCTAATACACAAGCTAACGGTACGAACTCGGCCATCTTCAATAATCGAACCATCAGGACGATAAGGACAGGGTAATGTCCCCGCAATAATCCAGATTTGATATTGATGAGCCAACTGTTCTAGACGTTGTTGAATGCTCTCGAACTGAGCAGCAGTTTCGCGCTGCTTACCAGCAGCAAAACAGACGAAATTTTCAGGAAAGACAATAAGTTCAGCGCCTTTTGCTTTACTTTGTTGAATTAATGATTCGATAGTCATGAAATTTTGCTCAATTTCATTCTGGGAATTCATTTGTGCAACAGAAAGTAAAGTCATAGGGATTCCTTATTGTGTGTTCATACCTTTTGTTCAGAAACTTGATCTAGATTATCTTGTTCTTTTTGCAACTGTTTGACCAAGGGCTCAAACATATTCTGATTGCTCTGATTTAATCGCATTAAAGTCTTGTGTGCATCCAGAACAGTTTTCAGCATCGCTTGATGCGTCACATGTTCTTCCATCAGTTTACGCGTACATACATTTGAATCACCGCAATAATCCAAAATGACAAAAACCTGCCCCAAGCCCATACTGTTGGCCAGAGTCGTGATATCAGAGTTAGTCGACAACATCACCGCCTGGATCTTATGGAGCTGCTTAAGTTTAAGTCCTAATTTTGCCAGGACACCCAGTACAGTGCTGTCAATAAAGCTGGTTTCAGTCAGATCAACAATTGCGCCAACAACGTTGTCCTGCTGTTCAAGTTTGTTCAGTAATTTGTCTAGACTAATACAAGATTGGGCCCGCACTTCGCCGATAAGCTTAAAAATATGCGTTCCATTCAAGCTTGCATATTCAACATGACCTGTTGACATATAAATGCCATTTGCAGAGAAGGATATTAAATTATCCCATAGGGTCTATGGATACTCAAGTAGCTGAAAGTCGCAATCAAATTAAGTGCTTATAAAGCTTGTGATTATACTGCTATTTCACTCTTATAAAGCTGAGAATGGCAATATCGTCGGCAACATGTTCGGGTGCTTCGAAGGATTCGTTCTGTAAGTGATGCAATAATTCGGAAAATTGTTCATTCAGACCGCCGTTAAACGGCTCCAATGCTCCATCTGAACAGATAATAAATCGTGCATTGCGGCTGAGGATATATTCATTTTCTTCTACTTCGAGGTCTTCGGTCAGGCCAAGAGGAAAGCTGCTGGATGACAGGATTTTTGGTTCCTGATTCGGTTCAAAGATAATCGGAGGAGGGTAGTGACCAGCACTGGACCATTTCAAGACATGGGTTTCCAGGTTCAGGATTCCGGCAATCATGGTGATATGCTTTTCGATATTTTCCTGAACCAGCATCCCGTTTAGTTTCTTGATTAGCTCACGAGGCGTTTTGGAGCGACCATGAAAAGCCGCCATCCAGGACGTTAATAAACTGCTGGTAACGCCATGACCAGAAACATCCGCAAGATAGAAAATGACTTCTTTATCGCTGATTTTCCAGTAATCGTACCAATCGCCAGATAGATAAGCAGAAGGCTGAAAATAGGTTTCAACCGCATAATTGGTTAATTCAATTTCATTCGGTAGCAAACGTTTTTGTAGCTCTGCCGCTGAAGGAAGATCACGACTATCTTGATTACGCTTATATTGCGCATCAATTTTTTGTAATGCGATATCGGGTTGTTCAGGCAGTTTATCCCAGATCCAGCCTGCCAAAGCACCTTGTTCCCAAGCTTGTGCCAAGGCTGTTCCTTCATTTTCCAGCGCTAATACTACAGTCGGAAGGTTCCACTTATATTTCAGATAATCATGTACATCTGCAATAGCAATAATCGTTGCATCGTACAACTCGTGATCTTCCAGCTTGATTACTTGAACGTGCGGAAGCTTCTCAAGCACCTGATCTAAATAAGGAATATCACGGGTAGGTTGAATGAAATACATAGACAGGTAGTTCGATCCTGGAATGAGTTATAAGATGTACTATAACAAGCAAATGATTGCTAGCGAACAGTTTCCGCTAGCAAATCATCATTGAGCTTAGGTTTCAAAGGTCATCACTAGAAGATTCAGTCTCATTTTCATCGAAAGATTCATCTTCAAGATTTTCATCATCGAAGTCATCTTCAAGGAATAAAGATTCCTGTTCCAGACCTTTTTTCTGGGCGATCATATAATTGGTGCGCTGCAAATAAATATCGCGAATTTGTGCATAACGATCACCTGTTAACACACCTTCAATATCAAGTAATTCTGCACGATTATCAATTGCACGCCAGAATTGATCACCCCAATACAAGCCTTCATCATCTTCAAGAATATATTTCTGTGGACGGGTCTGGCTATCGACTGCCATACCGAAAGTATCACGCACAGAACTTGGGCCCAGGAACGGTAACATCACATAAGGGCCAGAAGGTACACCATAATAACCTAGTGTGATCCCAAACTTTTCATCTTCATGATCCAATCCCAGACGACGGGCAGGATCTGCCAGACCTAAAGTAGTTAAGGTATTAATGGTAAAACGGCCCAAAGACTTTGCGGCACGAGCAGGACGGCCCTGAATCAACTGGTTTACCGCATTCCATGGTTCACCCAAATTGCTACGAAACTGGGTGTAGCTGCCACGCACATCTTGAGGAACCTTTTCCTGATACTGAACCGCAATGGGGCGAATGACTGCCTGATCAATTGTATCATTAAATTGATACACCTTTCTATTCCAGCCTTGAAAAGGATCTTTAACTTCTTCAGCCTGTGCAGCACTAGCATCGACTTTTAGCTGGGTTTGCAGGTGACTCACCTTGGAAGATATTTTTTCTCTGAGTGGAACCGTATCAGTAGTAGTAGAAGATTCAGTTTCTATTTCAGTCTGTTCAGCCTGAGTAGTGTCTTCAGCAAAAATTAATGGGCTAGAGGCCAAAGAAAATAAGCATAAAGATAAATAAATAGAGCGATGCATAAGGAAACCCCAAAGCCTTGTTCTGAGTATAGTGGCGTTGTTTAACCCGGAATAATAAACTGTATTACTAGGAATAGGCGTAATTTAAGCAAAATTGTATAATAAATGAATAAAAACTTCATAAAAGGCTAAAAATTAGACATGCGGTAAGATTTATTTAAAAAAGGTGTTGCAAGGCATCTGAAATGCTGTAGAATGCACATCCATCGGCGGTGATGAAGATTAAAACTTCTGATAAAACAGTAACTTAGCATGAAATGATTAAGTTGGGTTTTAGAAAGGAAGTTTAA